>JAQVZN010000017.1 GCA_028708155.1 Minisyncoccota bacterium
TTATTTTACAATTACCTGTTCTCCAAATCTTAGATCAATGTATCTTAAGCCTTCTACATCGTAATTAAGTCTTTTTAAGGCAATATTCATCTTTTCTATTTGCCAATTTATATCTTCTTTAGGATCAAAAATAAAATTAATATTTTTATATATTCCTAAAAATTTATCTGCTTCAACGTTAAATTCTTTAATTTCTTCGTTATTTTTATAGACAGTTAAAAGAGTCATTATAAAATCATCTTTTGTTTGTCCTGACCAAAGCTTTAGATTGCTTTCGTAATCTTCGATTTCATTTATTTTAATAAAACCAACTTCAGATTCATAGTCTTTAATGTAAGTTGCTTTTTTGTCTAAAAGAACACAAGAACCATCTGCACACCAAATACATATAGGAGTTTTTTCTTTTACTTCTATTGTTATCTTTTGAGTAAAAAAGTTTTTCTTAATATTAATATCTTCTATCTCTGGGAAGTTTTCCATCATTGAAGAAATATTGTTTTGAAGTGGTAAGAATAGGCTTTCTGAAGTTAAATTATTTCCAAGAACATTAAGAGAAATTACAGAATTATCTTTAAAAGCGTTAAGAAGTTCTTCTTTTGAAATTGTTTGAGTTCCTAAAACAGCAGTTTCTTTTATTTGAAAATAAGGAGAGAAGAGAGAGACGTAAGACAATCCTGAAATAATAATTAAAGACAAGAAAGAAAACCAAAAAGCTCCTTTTCTATAAAAAGGTTTTCTGTTTCTTCTAATAACTTTTCTTCTATTTTTATATGGCCTTCTTTTCATTTAAAGATTTCTTTTTATCTTTCTTAGTATCTCAAAAATTCTAGTTAAATAATATTTAGAAGTTATTTTATAATCCTGGGCTTTTACGTATTCTTTTGAATAACCAGAAAATCCTTTTTTAAATAAAGTTAGTCCTGCCCAAGGATGATTTTTCTTGTGAATATCTTCTTCTTTAGCAATTCCCCAAAAGTTATAAGTATGACAATTTCTTTTTTTAGCTTCTTTAATTGCTTCCCATTGCAATAAATATGAGGCTGGTATTTTAGGATATTTTTGAGACGAAGCTCCTTGGTGATAAAAAGCAATATTTGACCAAAAAATAATCATAGCAGAAGCAATAACTTCTCCGTTGTATTTTGCATTAAGAATTAAAACTTGATCATCTTCTTTAAAAGAAGAAAGTTCATTTTCTAAATATTTCATTGAAAATGGAGTAAAATTATGCCTTTTAGCCGTTATTTCATAAACTTCATTAAAATATTTTAAATCATTAGGGCTAGTACTTTTCTCAATTGAAAGTTCTTCATTTTTTAATCCTTGTCTGATTAAATATCTAGTGGTCTTTCTCATGTTTTGAAGAATTTTTTCTTCTTCATCTCTAATATCTAATTCAAAAGTTAATTCAGGATGCACATGCATAGGAGCATCGATAAAACCTAAATCTTTAAAAATTCTTACGTTCTCTTCTGTGTTTAACAAAATTGGAGCCATTCTAATAAAATCTACTTTTTCTTTTGAGGCAATATTTTTTAAACTTGATAAGGTTTCCTCTATTATTGCTTTTTCATTGCTTCCATCTTTAATAATAGGACCCATAGGAAGTAAAAGGTATTTTCCTCTTTTAGCAATTGTTTTAATAATTAAAAAAACGGCAATAAGATCATTGTCATATATTCCCATTCTAAAAACCTTATCTCCCATTTTTTCATTAAAAATTCCCCAATTATATGAATGAGTAAAAGTTTTTTCTTTTGCTTTTAAGCAAAAATTTTCCCAGGTTTCTTTATCTTTTATTTCTCTTGTTTCCATTTGATTATATTATATCTTTTTAAAAAAATTATACAATACTTATAAATCTTCAATATTATACGAATTTTGTGAATTCCAAAGCATATATCCTGAATAATTATCTAAAAGAGCATCTTTTGAAGCTTGTATTTGCTCTTGTATTTGCTCTCTTTTGTATTCATAACCTAAAAGATTAAAAGCTTGTAACCAAGGTCTAATGTTGTCAATTTTTTTATTACCCTCGCTTAAAGATTTAAAAACAATTTCGTAAGGGTATTCTGATGGATCAATAAAACCATCAAAACCTTTTGCGTAATGAGAAGGATAAACCATAGGGCAAACGTAATTGAAATATTTTGAAGCATCTTCAATATTTTGCCCTACGCCAATATCATCTATAATCGTTGTTAATCCAAACAGGTCAGCAGAGATTATAATATTTTTAAGAGAATCACTTAAATAGCTATAAAAATCAATCATTACTTCCCTTTTTGTTTTAATATGAGTTGAATAATCAATATTACTCAAAGCTCCATCAGAAGGAAATCTAATATAGTCAAAGTTAATTTCATTAAAACCAATTTTAGAAGCTTCTTTGGCTACTAAAATATTATAATCCCAAACTTCTTTAGAGTTTGGATCTACCCAAAAAGCTCCTGCATAAGTTCTCCATAAGTTGCCTTGTTTATCTTTTAAAGCAACACTTTGATTTTTATTTGACAGTATTGGATCTTCAAAAACGGCTATTCTTGCGATAGTATAGATGTTTTTCTCATTAAGCTTTTTAACGATTTCGTCCATTTTAACCCAAGACTGCAGGGCTCCATATTTATTTAATTCTTCGTTTTCAATATTTAAATATATTTTTCCAGAAAAATCTTTAACGTCTATTACAACTGCATTAATTTCTGTTTCTTCTATTAAAGAAATAATCTTTTGAAATCTAATCTCACTAGTTAAATAAGAGCTAGTTAAATAAATAGCGTTTATATTCTCAGGCATTTTAACTTCTACTTTGTTTTCAATTACTTCTTCTTCGCCCCCAGTATTTTTAAAAAGTAAAAAAGAAACTGATAAAGTTAAAAATAAGATAAGTATGAAGAAAATAATTTTATTTTTCATTGAAAAGCTTCTTAATATAATCAATTACTTCTAACTGATAAGAGATACTATTGTTTAATTCAATAGCACAAAATTCAGAAAAAAATTTCTTGTCATATTTTTTTAAATAATCAAATTCCGAAAGTTCAGAAGATGAATGATTATCGTAACGTTTTTCTCCACTTCTATCAATATAATAAGTGTCTTTAATTGCGCTGATATGACAACAACCTATGCGACTATTTTTAATAATTTTTAAATTTTTTTTATATCTTTCTTTACACATTAATCGATCATTTTCGAGATGAGAAAAATCTAAACAAATCCCAGCCCAATTCAAAAGATCTTCTGCGCTAAAAACATTGTAAACATTTTCAATATAGATTGAGTCTTTATATTTTGAATAATCATACAAAGAAGGGTGTTCTTCTTTGCTGTGAAGATTAAAAACCTTTGTTTTATATCTATTTATTAAGAAATCTAATTCCTCTGTTTTAACATCATTCCTAATATGAACAAAAGGAATTTCTTTTATGGTGGTTTTTTCTAACTCTTTAAACAATTCTTTTCTTTCTTCAAAGTTTAGTCCAGTTAAAAAAACGCAAACTTTTTCAAGTTTTAAGGCGTTAATTTCTTCAATCTTTTCCTTGTAATCTACTAAAGTTGTAATAGTTGGATAGATTTTCATTTTAGAAACCGAAACCTCCCATTGATTGAGCTTGTTTTGCCATTTCAAGTTTTGCTTCGTTCATAGCTTCGTTTAAACAATCTCTTAATTTTTTCTCTTGGTCACTTATCTCTAATTCAGGATTTAATTTAATATCTAAAATATCCATCTTTAAGTTCAAAGAAATAGTTATTCCGTTTTTTTCTTTAGTAACTACTTGTTTTTTAAGAGATGATTCAAATTCTTTTAATTGTTTAAGTTGTTTAAATTTATCGAACATATTTTATATTTTAATTAATTATATCTTTATTTTTTATTAAATTAAGACTATTGTCAAATCAAACTTTTTAAGATGTAAACGATTCTTTCTGCTGTTTCCATACTTATATTGATATGAGTAGGTAAAATTAACATTTTGTCACTAAATTCTTCCGCTTTTTTACATTCGCCAATATTGTAATGCATCTTAATTAAATTTGTTTTTGGAGGCACAATAACCTTCTTTCTCCATCCATCTTCAAGCATAATATTGTATTTTGAAAATTCTTTGATAATAGCGTCTCCGTTATTTACTTTTATTGGAAATTTTAAATATATAGCATCTTCATTAATATTAAAAATTCCTCCTATTTCTTTTTTATAATATTTAGCTAATTCTCTCCTATGGTTGTTGAACTTTTCTATTTTTTTAAATTGATTCAAAGCCATTTTAGCAAGAGAATTCGGCATTTTTTTAGGAAAATAATCAGGTAACTCCCCTTGATATTCAATTGAGCAAACAGCTTTAGATAAAGTTTCTGATCTTATAGAAAGCTCTAAAATAATTTTTCCGATATTTAAAAAATTATAAAAAGGTAAAATCAAAAGATTCATTAAAATAGGATGTCTTATCTGTTTATTTACCCATTTTTTATCAGGGAAATCTAACTTATTATAGACATTTTCTATTTTTACAGAAAGTTCTTTATCGTTACTTCCGATCATTCCTCCATAAACAGAAGAAATAACCTTATCTCTTCCAAAAGAAAAGAAGCTTACATCGCCAAACTTACCACAATAATCTTCTTTGTATTTAGCTAAAAGGGCGTGTGCACAATCTTCAATTAGAAAAATATTATGTTTTATACAAATCTCTTTTATTTTATCTAATTGTGCTGGCATTCCAAAGGTGTGCTGAACAATAACTGCTTTTGTCTTGTTTGTTATCTTTTCTTCTATTAGACTTGGATCAATATTTAAATTATCATCTATATCTACATACACAGGGAAAGCTTCTAGCTTTAAAATTGGGTTAATAACAGCATTGCAAGTGTAGGCTTGAACGATAATTTCGTCATTTTTTTGAATTCCTAGAGCTTCTAAAATAACTATCAATGAACTTCTTCCGCTGTTTAAAGAAAATACTTTATCAAATTTAAAGCAGTCATTGAATATGTTTTCAAATTTTTCAATATCCTTGCCTTCTACTTTTTTACTTGAAAAAAGTTCTTTAAAAGCTAAAGAGATATCATCTTTTTCTGTATTTGGAGATAGTGATATAGAAACAGTTTTCATTTTCTTATTTTTTTAATTATTTCTTCTGGAACTCTACTTTCAAGAAGGATAATATCTTCTTTATCTGTATACCTACCTAGTCTTTTTAGAATTTTAGAAGGATTGTTTTCAAAAATAATTTTTTCTTTTCCGTATTTTTTTAAATCTTCGAAATTATCAGGAGTAGTAATAATTGCTAGATCACAAATTTCAGCTATTTTCTTTCCAATTTCTTCATGAATTCTTTTTGATTCTTTTTGAAGCTCAATCAAACAAGGCATAACTATAATCTTTTTTCCGCTCCAAAGTTTTAAAAAGTTTAAATGAGCCATAATTCCATTAGCGTTTGAAGAATAAGTTGCGTCTATAAAATTATTTATTCTTGTCATTCCCCCTTGTTTCTCGGTTATTTCAAGACAGGCTTTTGATATTTCTTTTAAACTCATTCCTAATTTATTTGCTACAAAAATAGCTCCCAATAGATTAGAAACATTTTGTTGTCCTAATACATTAATTTTAAAATACTCTTTTTCTTCTTTTAAGCAGACATTAAATTCAATATGATCTTTAAAAGTTTTTATATCTTTAGCATAAATATCTTGTTTTTCTAAATAAGAATATTTGTATATATTTTTTTTGGAAATATTGAAATTTTTAATTAAATAATTATCCCAGTTTAATACGGCAAAATCCTTAACATAATCTATAAGTTCAAACTTTGCTTTAACAATATTTTCTTGACTTCCAAAAGTTGAAAGGTGTTGATTGTTGATTCCAGTTAATATTCCTATTTGAGGATCTGCAATATTGCATAAAAGTTTAATTCCACCTTTATTATAGGCACCCATTTCGCATATAAAATATTTATCTTCTTTATTAAGATTTTCTAGGATGTATTTAGAAATACCTATTTCTGAATTATTATTTTCCTGTGTTTTTTTAACCCCTTTAAATTTACTTGATAGAATTGTATAGAGATATTCTTTTGTTGAAGATTTTCCGTAGCTTCCTGTTATTCCAATAACTATTAAATCTTTTAAAGTTTTTCTTTTATTTTTGGCTTTAATTAAAATAAAGGATCTTAAAATAAAAGTAAAAGGTTGAAAGAGCAATACAAGAAAAGAAACAATAAAAGGAGTTAAAATATTAATTAAAAGAAGTTTCCAAGCAAAAGTATATAAAACAGTATAATCTAAGGTTTTAAAAAGAAAAACAAAACAAACAATTGTTACAAAAAAAAGTCCAATTATTTTTTTAGTAAAAACTGGAAGAGTGATTTTTCTTTTTATAATCTTATATAAAGAAATTAAGCCTTCTAAAACAATTAAAATTAAAGGTAATGCAGGGATAATAAAAAATAGGATCAAAGAAAAAACTTTTGTTAAATAAAAAGGGTTTAAAAAAAGGTTTTTTCCTCTTTTAGTTCTAAAATGATCGTTGAATCTGCCGATATGATAATTTTTAATTTGCCATAAATAAAGCCAAAATAAAGAATTTTTAATTTGTGATATAAACCATAAAAAAATAATACAAATTGTTATGGTAATTATATTCATATCTTTCTATTTATAAATTCAGTAATTATCTTAGCTAATTCTTCTGGTTTTTTAATATGAGGAGAATGAGCTACTTCTTTTATAATAGTTAGCTCTGCCCCATCTATTATATTTTTAATTGTATAAGCATCTTCAATTGGAGTTGTTATATCTTTTTCCCCCCAAACAACAAGTGTAGGTTTTTTTATATAAGTTAAATAAGCTCTTAAATCTTCAGCAAAAACCTTTTTAAAGGTTTCTTTCATTGTTTCATTAGCCTTATAATAATCATTTGTACCAGCTATTTTATAAATTAATGGTCTTAATTTTTTCTGAACATTGTTTTTATAAAACTCATTGTTAGCAAAAATTTTAGTCATGAAAGAACAAGATTTAGCTACTTTTTGTCTTAAATTTAGCCTTTCTTTTGCTCTAACGACAGCGGCGTCGCATAATATTAACTTTTGAACCAATCTTGGATAATCGGCCGTTATTTTTGTTGATAAACCCCCACCGAAAGAATGTCCCAAAAGAACAAAATCCTCTACTTCTAAAATTTTTAAAAACTCTAAAACAAAACGAATATATTCATTTATATTCCAAGATTTCTTAGGAGAATCACTTTCTCCGAAACCAGGAAGGTCGGGACATATTACTCTATATTTGTTATTAGACAAAAGATTAATAACATTTTCCCAAGATTTTGAAGATCCTCCCCAACCGTGTAAAATAACTAACGCCTTTCCTTGTCCTTTTTCAATGTAATTTATATCTAATCCTTGTATTTTAATCTTTTTGTTCATTTTTAGCTTTTATTTCTGTAAAATTTAAGTATTTATGTAAAGCTTGAGGAATCTTTACTGAACCATCTTTTTGTTGATGATTTTCTAAGAGAGCCATTAATACTCTTGGAGTAGCAATTAAAGTATTATTTAATGAATGTGCATATTTGACTTCTCCTTCCTTATCTTTGTATTTAATATTTAATCTTCTTGTTTGAAACTCGTAGAAAAATGAAGCAGAGTGAGTTTCTCTATATCTATTTTGAGATGGGATCCAAGCTTCAATATCATATTTTTTAACTTGTCCTAATCCTAAGTCTCCTGTACAGTTAACCACTCTTCTATATGGAATTTCTAAGGCTTCTAATAGTTCTTCTGCATTTCTTGTAATCTCTTCATGTAATTTTTCTGATACTTCTTTATCATTTTTACATAAAATAACTTGCTCTAACTTAAAGAATTCATGAACTCTGAAAATTCCTTTAATATCTTTTCCATAACTTCCAATCTCTGTTCTAAAACAAGGAGAAAAACCTACATATTTTTTAGGCTCTTCCAAAGAAGATATTATTTCATCTGAATGATAATTCATTAAAGCAACTTCTGCTGTTCCAGCAAGATACATATCATCACTTGTTTTATAAACTTCATTTTCTTGTTGAGGTAAATAACCTGTTCCAATAAGAGCATTTTCTTTAACTAAAGAAGGAACAATCATTGGACTAAATCCTTTTGCTAATATTTTTTCTAAAGCTAAGTTCCAAATAGCGAAAGATAAAAGCGCTACCTCATTTTTTAGATAATAACCTCTAAAACCAGCTGTTTTAGAACCTTTATCAAAGTCAATTATATTTAAATCTTTTGCAATTTCAACATGATCTTTAATTACAAAATCAAAATCACGAATATCTCCCCATTTTTTAATCTCTAAATTATCTTCATCAGAATCTCCCTCAGGAACAGATTCATGAGGTATATTAGGGATTAAAAGCATTAATCTTTGAAACTCTTTGTTAACCTCTAAAAGTTCTTTTTCCTCATCACTATCAAGCTTTTTCATCTCTTCAATAATTTCTTTTCTTTCTTCATCGGACGCTTTCTTCATTCTTTCATTAGCTTCATTCTTAAGCCTATGTATCTTTTCTACGTTTTGCATGAGTTCAGATCTTTTTACATCAACTAAAAGAAGCTTATCTACTATATCCGAAGCGATTTTTTTCTTTTTACAACCATTTTTAACTAATTCACTATTTTGTCTAATAAATTTAATATCTAACATATCATTATATTTATTCTTTTATGTTTTAAACTATAGCACAAATGCAATTAAAAAAAAAGATAAACAAGTACCTTTTTTATTATAGTTTAACTTCCAAAGGAGGGCTATCTCTGCAAGAAACTTGATGCAAATAAGAGATATCCGCATCACTTAAACTAACTAAATCACATTTTTTGATAGAAATTCCTTTTGAATTAATAATTTTTACTCCATTTTTAAAAAGGACTTTATTAATTTGTAACATCATCATGTTAAATGTAATTTTGTCAATCATGCCAATTACCTTTTAAATATTATCAATAAAAGAAGAATATTGCAAGGTTTTCTAATATATGGTATAAGGATTTATCAAGCCGAAGTGGTGAAATTGGCAAACACGCAGCACTCAAAACGCTGTGAGAGCAATCTCTTGTGGGTTCAAGTCCCACCTTCGGCACTATTGTTTAATTAGCTTTGTTCCTTCGAGCTTATATCTTAAAATTGTTTGAGTATCTTTTTGAAGAACAATAACTTTGTCTTCAATTAAAATATTATCAACATTTTTATCTAATACTAATCCAGCCCAATAAATAGGGTCATCATTATGATTGGAAATAATAGCTAATTCTAGTTCTTCGCCAACTTTTAATAAAACAGCAGCTTCAATATCTTGATCTGTGTTAATGTTTCCAAGAGCATATTTATAGACACTAACGTCATTAAAAACCCCACCCTCTAGTTTTACGTATTCATTTTTACTAATAATTTTGTAATTAGCATTTTTAATAACATCTTCGCTTAGTTCGTTTGAATCACATGGAATTCCTTTTTCAATACTAGCCCCTGATACGAGAGCCTTACATGTATTATCATAAGTTATTCCATTATTTCCACAAACAGGTTTAAATTCTTTTGTACAAACAGAATCAGAATTATCTATACTTCTTTTAGGTTCGTGATTGTTAACAAAAAAAACTATCAAAAAAACAATAAGAATGATTGAAATGATAAAAATTATTAAGATATTTTTTTTATTCATAAAAGCGCAATAATTAAAATCCCTAAAACTATAAACAATAATTGTAATAAAGAATTTTTTAACTTAGTTTCTTCTTTGTGTAATTCTGGAATTAAATCAGAAGCAGCGATATAAATAAAATTACCAGCAGCAAAAGCAATTAAGAAAGAAACAAGCCAAGTATTACTAGATCCAATATACAATCCTAAAACAACTCCAACAACAGCTGTTAGAGCTGTAAAAAAATTTAATAAAAGCGCTTTTTTTCTTGAGAATCCTCCATGGATTAAAACCGCAAAATCCCCTATTTCTTGTGGTATTTCATGAATCATTACCGCTAATGTTGTTGCTATTCCAAGAGGAATACTAATAATATAACTTGCTGCAATTACGATTCCATCAATAAAATTATGAACCATATCTCCTACAAGATTAATATAGGCAAAAGGATGAACTTCTTTATAGAAATGATTAGGATTGTGACAATGTCTCCATTTAATAAACTTCTCTAAAATAAAAGAAAATAAAAATCCGACAACAACGTAAAACAATGTATTTGGTTCTGTTTCCATCGCTTCTGGAATTAAATGTAAAAAACCGGCACTAAGCATTGTCCCAATAGAAAAACTAACCATATACATGATTATTCTTTTTAAAGTATTTTCTTTAATAAAAAAAGCAAAAGCTCCGACAAAAGAGATTAAACTAATAATAATCACGCTGATTAAAGAGTATATAACAACAATATTATTCATATAAATACAATATATCAGTTCTAATAATCAGTCAATGATGGCTAAAGAATTAATTCTTTGATCGTATTCTTCTTTTGAGATATTTCCTTTCGCTAAAAGTGAATTTAGACCAGC
>JAQVZN010000065.1 GCA_028708155.1 Minisyncoccota bacterium
AAATCTAAATTTAAAAATTTCTCATCAATATAAAATGCTGCTCCACATTTAGGGCATTTTACTAATACAAGAATTTTCTTATCTCCTTTTTTTAATCCAAAATAATTATTCATAATAAGCTGTTATTTGTTTAATCTTATATTTTTGACAAAGCTGCATTAAATTTGGAACAATTTCGTCTAGTATCTTTGGATCATTACGAGTTAAAGTTTCTATCTGAATAGTTTTTACTCTTCCTTTTGTTATATTTTCAAATATTTCTCTACTCTCTGTTTTATCTGCATCCCTTAAACAATTATTAATAACTCTTATTTTTTTGTTAATCACTAAAAATTTCTCTTCGGTTTCTTTCTTGTGATTTTCCAACATTGTTGAAATTATTTTTAAAAATTCTTCTTGAGGAATCCTTTTCATAAAATTATTTTATTTGTTTATTTATATATATTAATTATATATCAGAAACATCTTTTTTGCAATAACCCTTGATTTTCTCCTTTTTTAATAATATACTTAATTCAAGATAAACCTAATCTTATGTAAATAGGGATCATTTAATGATTAGGTAAATGATCCTTATTTTTATAACAAATCTAACATGGCATTTAAGAAAAATCGTCAGATTAATACGCACTTCTGGGAAGATAATTACATATCAGAATTAAATCCTGCTGAAAAACTTTTATTTTTATATTTATTAACTAATCCATTAACAGATGTTAGCGGAGTTTATGAAATTCAAATAAGAAGAATTGCCTTTGACACAAAGTTAGAAGAAAGCGATATTCTTAAAATTATTAAAAAATTCTCAGAAAATGAGAAGATTTTTTATATCCAAGGATATATTTATGTAAAAAACTTCAGAAAACATCAAAAAACTAATCCAAGCATAGAAGTTGCTATTAAAAATAGTTTAAAAGAACTTCCAGAAGAAATCTTCAATAAAATAAAAGCTTTCGAACAAACTGATGACAGACTGTCGACAGACTGTATAGAGGTCGGTCTAAAAGAAAAAGAAAAATTAAAATTAAAATTAAAAGAAAAAGAAAACAAATTTTCTTCTTTTAAAAAAGGTAAACCTTTTTACGAAGGACAAGAAATGAGATTAGTTAAAGGAAAATGGTTTGTAATTCCAAAAGAAGGTGGTTCATGGCTCGAATTTGCTGGTAATCCTGAAAAAGATATAAATTGGAGGTAAAATGCGATATCCTGAGAGAAATTTTTAAAACATATGAATTCTATTAATTTATGATAAAAATGCGTTAAACCTATCATTTTTCAGGAAGTATAAGCATATAAAATGAGATTATGCTCTTTAAAAACAGAATAAGTAAAAATATAAAATATTCAAAATTAAGAATTTTATTCAAAAAAATACATAAAATTGATTAATTATTTTTATTTAAAAACACATGAAAGTATATATAAACAAAGCATTTCTCGTGTTTTTCATAAAAAGGGGGTTGATTTATTTTTAATTCTAGACTATAATGGATTCATAAGGGAGAAAGGAACATATTAAAAAACATTTCCTTCAGACCTTATAAAAAAGATTTTACTTGACTATTCGGGCTAATCTCAAAACTTTTTAAAAAGAATCATAAAAAGTAAAAAGATTTATCGGTACTCAGGTAAAAAAAGAAAAGTTAATATCTATCTCCTGAAGCTTATAAACTTTTAGGGGTAATTGCCTAAATAGATTTGCAAGGTCAGATAAGTAGAGTAGCAAAGAATAAAAAGCTACTGAAAGTCCGAACCTACAAATTGAAAACTTATAAGCAACAGGCGTTAGGTATTAACTAAGAATAATAAAAAATTAATCAAAAAAAATTATGTTATCAGAACATCAAAAAGAAAAAATCGTAGAACTTTTAGAAGAACTACACCCTCATTGTTATGATGTATTAGTATTCGAAGACGAAAGAGAATTTCAAAACTTCGTAGATGATGGTTCATTATTCGTAGTAAGAGATGGTTATTGTTTCTGCTTAGATTGTGACCAATATAATTATGCTGATAAGCTAGCAAACAAATTATTACCGAAAGCAGTTAAATTAATCGATTCTTATTTAAAAAAATAAAAATATGAATGAAGAAGAATTAAGAGACGACGAAATTTTTAAAGATATGGCAATGACAGCTTTAATAGATATTTGTGGAAATGAAGACGAAGCTGAAATGTTATTAGAAGATTTCTTCGATGGATATTAAAAAGATAAAAAATTAATCAGTTTTTATAGGAGAGAGAAGTAGTGATTAATTACTCTCTCCTCTATATAAACTTTAAAAGGTATGCAAAATATAACGATAACACAAGATAATAGAAATATTAAAAAAGCTCTAAAAGAATGTTTCAAAGATTATAAAGTATCAGTAGTAAATGGAAAAGGAACAGCTTATGGTTGGAAAGAAATCATGATTGAAACAGGACTCACTTTTGATGAAAAAAATAAAATAAGAGAAAGTATTTATAAAGAAGCTTATAAAATTATTAAAGAAGTAGGAAAATGTATTTATACATATACTGATGATATGAATTATGAACA
>JAQVZN010000001.1 GCA_028708155.1 Minisyncoccota bacterium
TAAATTAAAAAATATGAAAAGATTATATAAAAGTAAAGAAAACAAAATTTTAGCAGGAGTAGTAGGAGGGTTAGGAGAATATTTTGATATTGATCCTACTTTATTAAGATTAATTTGGCTTTTATTAGTTGTTTTTACAGGAGTTTTTCCTGGGATAATAGTTTATATTATAGCTTGTTTGATTATACCTACTTACAATGATTGAAGAAAAAAAGAAAGTTCTATTTCTAACAAAATATAAATATAATAAACCCGAGAAAAAAACATCTACAACAATTCTTTGTGATCACATCAAAGGAAGAGGTCATAAAATATATTATGCGGATCCAAACGAGATTAACATTATTTTGAATAAAGATAATGTTAGTGTTTTTTATGGTGATATAGATATTACAGACGTTGATATTGTAATCTCTAGAAATACGAAAGGAGTTGTAGAAAAAGTTGATCAAATAATTAAAATATTAAAATCAAAAGGAGCGGCTATTTTTGGACACGAAGAGAAGACTCCTTTTTCTTATAGAAAATTTGATAATCATTTAAAGTTTTTAGAATATTTTCCTAAGACTGTTTATTTTGCAAAAAATAATAAAGAAAAAGCTTTAGATTTTTTAAGCAGGGCAGATATAAAATTTCCTTTTATTTTAAAACCAGAAGGTTCTAGTAAAGGAATTGGAGTGGCTTTAATAAAAAACGAAGAAGATTTCGTCTCTTATTTTGATAACGAAGAAGTTAAGAACTATTCAGATTTTATTATGCAGGAGTATTTAGATGTTTTGAATGAGTATAGAGTTTTTATTCTCGGAAAAAAATCTCTTGGAGCTTGTGAGAAATTTGGAGAAAATTTAATTGCTAAGAATTTTGCACAAGGAGGATCTTTTATTTATGTAAAAGATGAGGAAGTAGAATCTTTAGCCGAAAGACTTTCTCTTGAAATAGAGCATCACATTTTAGGATTTGATATTATTAGGACTAAAAGCGGAGAATTAAAGCTACTTGAAATTAATGCTTGGCCAGCTTTCATGGGTTTTGAAGAAGCTTCTCGTATTAATATGGCGGAAAAGATTTTTGATTATTATTTAGATTGTCTTAATTCTTGATTAGAAAAATCTATTTGCAAAATTTTTTTAAAAGTATATTATTATATTAAGATAAGTTAATTATTTTAATTTTAGATGAAAACTATTAATATATTTTTAATAATTTTAGGAGTTCTAATTATTGCTTTTGTTTTTTATCAAAATTCAAAAGTAGAAGAAAAAATTCCGGTTAGTTTGTATTACTATAATTCTTCTTTAGATCAGGATGAGACGGGAAATATTATGTGTTCTCAAAAAGGAATTGTTGAAGTAAAAAGAGAGATGCTAAAAACAATAACTCCGATTCAAGATTCTATAAAGCTTTTGCTTAATGGAGATTTAACAGAAGAGGAAAAGGCCCTAGGAATTAGTACAGAATATCCTTTAGATGGTTTTTCTTTGAAAGGAGCATCATTAAAGGACGGGGATTTAACTTTAGAGTTTAATGATTTTAATAATAAGACGGTAGGCGGTTCTTGTAGGACAGCAATTTTATGGTTTCAAATAAGAAATACAGCAATGCAATTTCCTGAAGTAAAAACAGTAAAATTCATTCCAGAAGAATTATTTCAACCTTAATAATTAATAAAATATAAAAATATGAAATTAGAAAATAAAGTAGCAATAGTAACTGGAGCTTCTTCAGGACTTGGATTAGCAATGGCAAAGAAATTTTTAGAAGAAGGAGCTAAAGTAGTTTTTTCAGATATTAATGAAGAAAAAGGGCAAGAGATTGTTTCTAATCTTGAAAATGCTATTTTTGTAAAATGTAATGTTACTAAATCAGAAGAAGTTAATGATCTTGTCAGTAAGGCAGTAGAAAAATTTGGAAGATTAGACATTATGGTGAATAATGCTGGTACAGCCTCATTAGGGACAGTGGATGTTTTAAGTGACAATGACTGGCAAAGAGTTATTGATGTTAATTTATCAGGTGTTTTTTATGGAGTGAGAGCGGCGGCTAAATATATGAAAGAAAATAATATTAAGGGTTCTATTATCAGCACTTCTTCAATATTAGGAATTAATGGTTTTGTCGGTGCTATATCTTATTGTGCTGCTAAAGGAGGAGTAAACCAGATAACAAGAACAGCAGCAATGGAATTAGCTCCTTGCGGAATTAGAGTTAATGCAATTGCTCCTGGGTTTATTAGCACAGAAATGACAAGGGGAATTTTAGAAGACGAAAAAACAAAACAATTTTTGGAAGCTTCTACTCCACTTGGAAGAATCGGAGACCCAGAAGATATTGCTAATGCAGCTTTATACTTAGCTTCTGATGATAGTAAATATTCAACAGGAAGCATTCTTTATGTTGATGGTGGTTGGACAGCAAGGTAAAGGTATTGACAAAAGAATTTAAATATAATATAATTTAAACAATATTGAGAAGGCGAGGTCTCGAATATTATATGAGATCTTGCTTTTTTAATTAAAAAATATGAAAACATTTAATAAAACAAAAAGTAGATTTGGATCAAGGAGAAGATATGGAGCAAAAGATTTTTCTAGAAGTCAGAAGAAATTTTCTAATAAAAAAATTGATATTTCAAGATTTATTGCAGAAAGTTCAACAAACAAGACTAAACAAGAAGAATATGTACCTAAACATAAATTTGTTGATTTTGAAATCGAAGAAAAATTAAAAAATAATATCGTTAAGAAAGGATACGATACTCCAACACCAATTCAGGACCAAATTATTCCTTTTATTTTAGATAAAAAAGATGTTATAGGTATTGCTAATACAGGTACTGGAAAAACAGCAGCCTTTTTGATTCCTAAAATTAATCATACGCTTTTAAATAAAGCTAGTAAGACATTAATATTAACTCCTACAAGAGAATTAGCTCTTCAGATTGAAGATGAATTTAGAGATTTTGCTAGAGGATTAAGTATTTTTTCTGTTTCTTGTATTGGAGGAACAAGTATTAGAAAACAATTCTTTGACTTAAAAAGAAATCATAATTTTGTTATTGGTACTCCAGGAAGAATTAAAGATTTAATGCAAAGAAAAGCTTTGAACCTTTCTTTATTTAATACAATTATTTTAGATGAAGCAGATAGAATGCTTGATATGGGATTTATTGATGATATTAAATTTATCTTAGAAAAGATGCCAGAAAACAAGCAAGGACTTTGTTTCTCAGCTACTATTTCTCCAGAAATTGAAGGATTAGTTAATAAATTTTTAAAGAATCCAGTTAAGGTTTCTGTAAAAGTTAGAGAATCTTCTCAAAACGTTGATCAAAGTGTTATCAAAACTCATGATAAATTAGAAACTTTAATCGAACTTTTAAAGAAAAACAATTTCAGCAAAGTTTTAATTTTTGGAAAAACAAAGTACGGAGTAGAAAAACTTTCTAAATCTTTAAGAGCTAAAGGATTTAAAGTAGAATCAATACATGGAGATAAAACTCAATCAAAAAGACAAAAAGCGTTATCTTTGTTTAAAGAAAATAAGATAAATATATTAGTTGCTACTGACGTTGCAGCAAGAGGACTTGATATTGATGATATCACTCACGTTATTAATTATGATATGCCTGCAACTTATGAAGATTATATTCACAGAATTGGAAGAACAGGAAGATGTCAGAAAAAAGGAAGTGCTATAACGTTTGCTTAAATATTAAAAAGCCATTAAGTGGCTTTTTTTGTTTATCAAAATATGTTAATATTTATATATGATCGAAATATTTTTTAAAGATATTAAAAGCCAAAAACTTCAAAAAATAGATGAAGTAAAAAATGGAGCTTGGATAAATATTGAAAATGCTACGGTAGATGATTTAAATTTTGTAAAAAAAATTACTAATTTGAATTATAGTGATATTGAAGATGTTTTAGATATACACGAACTTCCTCGTATTGAAAGAAAAAAAGAAGCAGTAATTCTTTTTGTTCGTGACGCTCAATTTTTTAATGGCGATAAAGATATTTCCACAACTCCACTAACGATAATTATAACAAGGAAGAATGTCATTACGGTTTCTATTTCTAAATTAGAAGCGATTAAATCTTTAATAGTTAATGGTTTTGATTTCTCAACAACACAAAGAAGTAAGTTTATAATTAATATTTTACTTAATATTTCTAAAAATTTCACAAAAAGTGTAAAGAATATAAATAATAATATTGAACATCAAAAAGATAAATTAGAAAGAATAACTAATTTAGACATTTTGAAATTAATTGAGAACGAAGAAGTTTTAAGTGATTATATTTCTGTTTTAGATCCAATGAAAATTGTTTTTGAAGCAATTGAAACAGGGAAATATATTCCTATTTATAGTTACGACGAAGATTTGATAGAAGACATGATTATTAGTATAAGGCAGTCTGTAGGAATTTGTTCTACCAACTTAAAAAGTATTAAAAGTTTGAGAGAATCTTATCAAATTATTTTTACAAATAATTTAAATAGAACGATTAAACTTTTAACTTCAATTACGGTATTTTTGACCATTCCAACAATGATTGGTAGTTTTTTTGGAATGAATGTTTTAATTCCTTTTGAAAATAATCCTTTATTATTTTTATATATTATAATTATTTCTTTTGTTATCTCAGGATCTTTCTTTATCTTTTTTATAAACAAAAAATATTAAACAAAAAGAATATTATAAATTGCAATATAGTGACTGATTGTTCCTAAAAGAACAAAAATATGAAATAATTCATGGAAACCAAATCCTTTAAAAAGATTTGGTTTTTTCATAGCGTAAATAACGGCTCCTAAGGTATAGAAAAGACCACCTAAAAGAAGCAAAAATAAAATTAAAGGATATATTCTTAAGGGGTACATTAAAAAAACAGAAACCCAACCCATTAAAAGATAAAGTCCGGTAGAGGCCCATCTTGGAAAGTGTTCCCAGAAAGAATTAATAAACATAGCTGAGGCTCCAATGATTGCTAAGACCCAAGTAGTAATTAAAATGATTAATCCTAATGGGTTTTCTATAATTAAAATACAGAAAGGGGTAAAGGTTCCTGCGATTAAAAAGTAAATAGAAGCATGGTCAATTTTTCTTAAGAAGCCTATTTCTGAAGCAGGTTTTCCAAATAAATGATAATTTGTACTAGCTGAATATAGGAAAAAAGAGGTTATTCCAAAAACTAAAAAACAAACTATTTCTTCGGTAGTTTTAGCATTAATTAAAAGGAAATAAGTTCCTATAACAGAGAGGATAACTCCTATTAAGTGCGAAAATCCGCTAACAGGATCTTTTATTTTTATCATATATTAATATGATAACACTTATCTACTTTTTCTACTAGCCTTAACTCTATCGTTTTCAGTAAGGTATTTTTTTCTAAGTCTAATGCTTATTGGTGTAATTTCCAAATATTCATCATCATTCATGATACTCATACCTTTTTCTAATGTTAATTCAATTGGAGGAATAAGAGCAATAGCGTCATCAGATCCAGAGGCTCTCATGTTAGTTAATTCCTTTCCTTTTGTAGGGTTTACAGTTAAATCAATACCTTTAGAAGTGTTTCCGATAACCATTCCTTCATAAACTTGAATAGCAGGTTCAATATATAGAGCACCTCTTTCTTGAAGGTTGTATAAAGAAAAACCTAAAGATTTTCCAGTTACCATAGAGATCATAGAACCTACTTTGTTTTTTTCAATTTTTCCAGCATATGGTCTAAAACCAATAACTCTAGAATAAAGGATTCCTTCTCCTCTAGTATCAACTACAAAGTCACTCTTATATCCAAGAAGTCCTCTTGTAGGTATTTCAAAGATAATTTTAGAATTATGATTTTCAGTAATAATAGAAGTCATAATTCCTGCACGTTTTGATAATTTTTCAATAACGGTTCCTGAACATTCTTCTGGAACAATAATTGTAAGTTCTTCAAAAGGTTCTTGTTTGACACCGTCTTCTTCTTTAATAATTACGGTTGGTTCTGAAATTTGAAGTTCATATCCTTCACGGCGCATATTTTCTATTAAGATAGCAATATGCATTTCTCCTCTACCATAAACTTTATAAAATTCAGGCGCAGAAGAAAAATCTATTTTTAAACCAACGTTAATTTCTAATTCTTTTTCAAGTCTTTCTTTTAATTGTCTGTTAGTTACAAATTTTCCTTCACGTCCAGCAAAAGGGGAATTATTAACTAAAAAGTTCAAAGATATTGTTGGTTCATCAATACTAATAGAAGGAAGTTTTTCTTGATCTTCGTTTTCACACAATGTTTCTCCAATAAAAATATCAGGAAGACCAGCGATCATAACAATATCTCCAGTGCTAGCCTCAGCAACTTCTTTTCTTGAAGTTCCTTCAAAGGTGAATAGTTTAGATATTTTTCCTTTAGAGATTTCATTTTTATTATTCTTAAGAAGAACGTTCATTCCATCTTTAATAACTCCTTCGTAAACTCTACAAATAGCTAAACGTCCTAAAAAATTATCGTAAGCTAAGTTAAAAGATTGTGCGAGTAGTGGTTTTTTACTTTTTTCAGTATCTGAAGCTAAAGCCACTTCTTCAAGTACGGTATCTAAAAGAGGAGTTAAGTCTTTAGAATCATCTTCCATGTTTTTCTTAGCAATACCATCTCTTGAAATAGCGTATAGTGTAGTAAAGTTAAGTTGCTCGTCATTTGCTCCAAGATCGAGGAAAAGTTCATAAACCATTTCTTTTACTTCCTCTACTCTTGCTGCTGGTTTATCTATCTTGTTAATAACTACAATTGGTTTTAATCCAAGGATTAATGATTTCCTTAAAACAGATTTTGTTTGAGGCATAGGTCCTTCTTGAGCATCTACAAGTAAGATTACAGAGTCAATAGAACGTAAAACACGTTCAACTTCCGAACCAAAATCAGCATGTCCAGGAGTGTCCACGATATTTATTTTTGTTTCTTTATAGTATACAGAAGTATTTTTAGAATAAATGGTAATACCTCTTTCTTGTTCTAAGGCATTGCTATCCATACTTGCACCTTCTTCTGACATACCGCATTGACGCATAAGAGCATCTGTTAATGTTGTCTTTCCATGGTCCACATGGGCAATAATTGCTATATTTCTTATTTCCATATTTGTCTCTTAAAAAATTAAACCCGCCTTAAAAGCGGAACATTATATTAATACTATATTTTTTTAAAGCGGTCAATATGTAAAAACGGGAAGTACCCGTTTTGCATATTAATTTTCAGTCAAACAATTGCTGTAAGTAGTGTCATCACCTTCTTGAATAAAGGCTGTATTTCCTTTATTCCAAAAAACAAAAGATTCGTCTTGATTTGCATAGCGAGCTCCAGAAGCAGAAATAGCACTAAAAAGAATCATATTTCTACCGTCGCTTAAAGATAATTCAGCTTTATCTGAAAAGAAAATAGCATTTATTGTTTTTTCATTATCGCAAGTAAAGAAAGCAGAAGTTATTTGTTTTTCTTCTAAGCTGTTACTGCACTCAATTAAGATAGCATTAGAAGCTCCCCACATTTGTCCCAAATAAAAAGCTAAGGCAAAAGTAGCAAGGTAAAGAATAATTGCTATGATCATTGAGTATTTAGTTGGTTTTTTCCAATTTATTTTCATATTGTTTGTTTAAATTATTTATACTTCTATTATAAAATATTTATTAAAATTTTACAATGTTGCTCTTTTTTTGGAAAAGTGTATAATTCATCTTTGCGTGGATTAGTTATGTCATTTAAAAAATTTATTATTTTAATAATCATTATTTTTGCAGTTTTTTATTTTGCAAACGAAGAAAAAGAATTTTTTTCTAAAATTTTTGATAAAATAAATTTTGAAGACATGGTTGCTTCTCTTGAAGAAAAAGAAACCGAAAAAACTATTAGAATCTATAATAGTTATCCTTCAGGAGAATCATTAACTCTTAAAGAAGACACTAAACTTCTCTCAAAGACAGACGGAGTGGTTTATCAATTAGAAGAAGATGTAACCATTCCTGGAATTACTGATGGCAAGCCAGGAAAAGCAGAGGTAAAGGTAATTATTATTAAAAAAGACGACACAAAAATAGATGAAGATTCTATTATTACGGTTCCTGGATTAAGTTCAACTGATTATTTTGAGACTACTTGGGGAGAAGTTATTTCAGAAGAAGATAAAAAAATTATAGAAGAAGAGGAAATTAAAAAAGAAGAAGAGCCTATTTCTACTTTAGTTAGTGGAATCATTAAAAAAGATACTTTTTGGGAACTTAAAAATAGCCCTTATATAGTTAGTGGAAATATTTTTATACCAGAAAACGTCACTTTATTTATTGAGGCAGGAGTAGATGTTGTTTTTGAGGGTGATTTCGGATTTTTAATAGAGGGAGAAATTAGAATGGTAGGTCAAAAAATTAATCCTATAAAAATCAGATAACATAAACTTTAAGTGGGGGAAATCCATTAAAGTAAACAGAACTATAACTAGCAGTATAAGCTCCAGTAGTTAAAAAATATAATCTATCTCCTTCTTTTATGTTTTTATTTAACTTATATTTATAATTTTCATATAGAATATCCATACTATCGCAAGTTGGTCCAGCTAAAATTACTTCTTTAGTATTATCTTTGATGTTTAAATTTTCACTTAAGATAGGATATTTGATTGCTTCGTCAATAGTTTCAATTAATCCTCCAAATTTACCAATATCTGTATAAACCCAATCACAACTAATAGTGGTACTTTTTGAAGAAATCATAATGATTTCACTAACGAGTACGCCTGAATCAGCAACAAGAGATCTTCCTGGTTCAATAATTATTTCAGGTAATTTATCTCCAAAATCTTCTTTTAAAAAACGAGTTACTTCTTTAGCATAAACTGATATATCTTGTGTCGGTTGAATATAGTCTGAGGGAAAACCTCCTCCAATATTAATTAATTTAAGATCGATGTCGGCATCAGCTAATGAGTCAAATAAATATTTACATTGAGAAATTGCATTGTCCCATTGTCCAATATCTCTTTGTTGAGATCCAACATGAAAAGATAATCCATAAGGAATTAGATTTAATTTTTTGGCTCTAAGGGCTAGTCTAAAAATCATATCTGGATAAGCTCCAAATTTTCTTGATAATGGCCAATCAGCTCCGCTCCCGTCGCAAAGTAATCTAAAAAAGACTTTTGATCCTGGCGCCTGTCGAGCAATTTTATTTAAATCACTTTCAGAGTCAGTAGCAAAAAGTCTTATTCCTTGGTTGTATGCATACGCGATGTCCGCTTCTTTTTTTATAGTGTTTCCAAAGCTCATTCTATCCGTAGATATTCCGAGTTTGATTAATTGGTCCATTTCAAATACCGTAGCTACGTCAAAATTAGAACCTTTTTTGTCTAAAGTTTTTATAACTTCGTTTTCAGGATTTGCCTTAACCGCATAATATATCTTTGCGTAAGGAAGATTCTTTTTTAATTCGTCATAATTTTTCTCTATTTTTTTCTTATCAATTAATAAAAAGGGAGTTTTTTTACCTAAAGAAAACTCTTTTATTTTATTAAATTCTTTCTGTGAAATAAAATTTGAATTATTATTAAGTGGAACCATGTTATTGATAAATTTATTTTTATACGACTATTGTATATTTTTTTTACAAAAAAGAAAATAGGCATTGAAGCTAATTTTTATATATGTTAATAAATAAGGTATATGATAGAACTTTTATCAGGAGCAAAAAATTTAGAAAGTGGTATTGCAGCTATAAATTCCGGGGCAGATGCGGTTTATATTGGAGCTTACAAATTTGGAGCGAGAGTTAATGCTGGAAATGATCTTAATGATATTAAAAATCTTGTTTTATATGCTCATAAATTTAATGTTAAAGTTTATGTTGTTTTAAATACTATTTTATATGATCAAGAATTAAAAGAAGTTCAAAAAATTATAGACGAACTGGATTCTTTCAATGTTGATGGGCTTATTATTCAAGATTTTGGAATTTTAGAACTTAATTTACATGGTATTCCTGTTATTGCAAGTACACAAATGCATAATATTGATCTTGAGCAAGTAAAGTTTCTAGAAAAAATAGGTTTTAAAAGAGTTATTTTAGGAAGAGAACTATCTTTAAAAGAAATTAAAGAAATTAAAAGTAAGACTAATATTGAACTTGAATGTTTTATTCATGGCGCTCTTTGCGTAAGTTATAGTGGAAGATGTTACATGAGTGAATATTTGGCTAAAAAAAGTGGAAACAGAGGAGAATGTATCCAACCATGTCGTTTGCCATATTCTTTGATTGATTCAACTGGGAAAGTTTTAGTTAAGGATAAGTATTTACTATCTTTAAAAGATTTAAGTTCTGAAAATGATATAGAAGATTTAATTGAATCAGGAATTACTTCTTTTAAGATAGAAGGGAGGCTTAAGGATCTTGATTATGTTTCAAACGTTACTTATTTTTATAGGAAAAAAATAGATGAAATATTAAAGAAGAAGGGGCTTAAAAAAAGTTCTCGTGGAGATATTTTTTCTGAAATTATTCCAGATTTAGAAAAAACTTTTAACAGATCTTTTACTACTTATTTTAGACATGGAAGGAAGAAAGATATTTTGGCTTTAAATAGTCCTAAATCTTTAGGAAAATTAATAGGAGAAGTAAAAGAAGTTTCAAAAGACTACTTTGTTCTTAGTAAAAAAAATAATTTAATTTCCGGAGATGGAATTTGTTTTTTTGATAAAAACAATGATTTAAAAGGAAGTAATGTTGTTAGAGTAGAAGGAGAAAAAATATTCCTAAACGAAAAACAAAATTTAAAACTAGGAGATAAAATTTATAGAAATTACGATCTTCAATTTGATAAAGATATAAGAAAGAAAGATTCAATTGTAAGAAAGATGCCTTTAAAAATTATTTTTAAAGAAACTCAAAAAGGAATTTACGTTTCTTTTAAAGTAGATGCTGATAATTATGTGTTTAAAGAGATTTTATTGAATAAGGAGTATTCTAAGAATAAAGAACAATCTTTAGAAAATATCAAAAATCATTTTTGGAGATTAGGTAATTCAGATTTTTATTTGAAAGAAATTAAAATAGATTTTTATAAAGATCCTTTATTTATTCCACTATCTACTTTAAATCAAATAAGAAGAGAATTGTTAAAAGAGTTAGAGGAAAAACTTATTAATGGTTATAAGAAAGAAAAAAAAGAGATTGAAAAAAGTGATGCAAAATATTATTTAGAAAAACTTTCTTATGAGAATAATGTTTCTAATCAAAAAGCGGAGAGTTTTTATAAGAAACATGGAGTTAAAGAAATTGATTCAGCTTTTGAAATTAAAGGGGGAGATAAATTAATGACGACTAAGCATTGTTTGAAATATTATTTAGGGTTTTGTGGTCAAAATCTAAAAGAGCCACTATATTTAGTTAACGAAAAAGGACAAAAGTTTTTGCTTAAATTTAATTGTGAAAAATGTCAGATGGAAATTTACAAAAATAATCCTTGAATCTTTTTTTCTATAATGGTAAGATTATAGTATGAACTCAGCAAAATACGCATTTTATTATATGCTTTCACTTGTAACATTATTTATAATGTCTTTATCTTTTGGAAGCATTCTATTTGAAATAATAGAAAAGTTTTTTCCAGATATAACTAGGGGAATTTATTATTATAATAGCTCACCTTTAAAGATGGCTATTTCTGGAATATTAATAGCGACTCCGATATTTTATTTTATAATGCATAAAATATATGCAAGTTTAAAATCTGGAGAACTTAAAGCAGAGGCAGAAATTAGAAAATGGCTTACTTATTTTATTTTATTTATTTCTAGCGTTGTTGTAATCGGCTCTTTAATAAGTATTTTAAATAATTTTTTAGACGGAGCGCTTACAATTAATTTTGTATTAAAAGCTTTAACAGTTTTATTTATCGCTTCATTAGTTTTTGGATTCTATTTTTATGATATTAGGAGAAAAGAATTTAAAGACCAAAAATTAAATAAAATATTTTACATTACAACGCTTGCTATTGTTCTTATCGGACTTGTTTCAGCCTTTTTAATTGTAGAATCTCCAACAGAGACTAGGAATAGAAAAATAGATCAAAATATTTTGCAAGATTTTAATAATATAAAATATTCAATTGATAATTATTATAATAAATATCAAAAAATGCCACAGGATTTAATTGATGTTCAAGAAGATTTTAATATTATTAATCCTCAAACTAATGAAAAATATACTTATAATGTAATTGTTGGTACTAGATATAGACTTTGTACAGAATTTTTGTCTTCTAATTTAGAAAAAAAATATAATTATTATGATGGCACTTGGAAGCATGACAAGGGTTATCAATGTATTGAAAAAGAAGCTAATTTAGAAGAAGTAAAACAAGTTATTTATTAAATAATATAAAAATATGGACAAAAAAATAGTTATAGTTCTAGCGGTAATTCTAATTTCTTTAATCGGGATAATTTTTATTATCTCTTCTATGTTTTCTAAAAAAGAAGAAATAGTTAACGAAGAGGTTCCAGTTATTGAGCAAGAGGTGTCTTCTTTAGATCAAGTTATTAATGATGTTAATAATCTTAAGGTAATTATAGAAGGAGAAAAAATAAATTTAGGAGGATATATTTCTGCATATACCAATGAATCCTTTTTAAATATTATTGAAGATCTTAAAGTGTTAGGAGTTTCAGGTATGAGAAGTAATATTGATAAAGAAAACTCAGCCTTTTGTTTTTATTTATCTAAAGATGGTCTTGATATTTGTATAGATAATAATAACGAAGGAATAGTTAATTCAGCTTTTTGCACAGAGACTAATATTTCTTGCTTTAATGGAGAGCAAATTATTCCAGAAGAAAATATCCCAGAAGAAACAGTTCCAGAAGAAAATATCCCAGAAGAAACAGTTGTTGAGGATAGGTTAATTTTAAA
This sequence comes from Minisyncoccota bacterium, assembly GCA_028708155.1. GTDB lineage: Bacteria > Patescibacteriota > Minisyncoccia > Minisyncoccales > Minisyncoccaceae > JAAZMU01. The sequence goes on from JAQVZN010000001.1 coordinate 12,951, forward strand.
ACAAGAAGTATCTGTTTCTGAAACAAACTTAAAAATATATTCAAGCAGTCTTACTGGTGAAGAGAAAGTATTTATTAATGATAAAGAATATGGCCCATACGAAGAATCATATATTGTTTATAGTGAATTAGAATGGGGGCTTTTATTGAAATATAATGGTAAGTGGTATGTTAATATAAACGGAAAAGCTTTTGGTCCATATATTGAAAGACCAGTAGTAGAAGCTTATGGCGAAAAAATGGGTTATTCATACGTGAAAGATGAAGAATATTATGTTTTTCTAAGTGGGGAGACTTACGGACCATATCAAGATTTAACAGAATTTAGTTTAGGAGAATAATTAATTAAATATAAAAAATATGGATAAAGAAAATATATTAAATAATAAAGTTTTTAAAAATTTAATTAATATTTTGGTTGGAGTTTTAATTATTTTTATTGTTTTTTTAATAATTAACCCTCAAGATCAAAATGAAATTGGTGATACTATTTCAGTTACTGGTTATGCAGAAGTTAGTGCTAAACCAGATGTAGCTCAAATTACAATTTCTGTTTTGTCTGAGAATAAGGATTTAGGAATTGCAACAGAAGATAACAATGTGAAAATAAATAATATTATTGCTTTCTTGAAAGAGAATAATATTGAAGATAAAGATATTAAGACTAGTATGTATAATATTAGTCCAAGATATGAATATTACAATGATTACAGAAATAGATATTTAGCTGGATATGACGTTAGCCAAAGTTTAGTAGTTAAGATTAGAGATTTAAATATTGTAGGAGATGTTATTACAGGATCTACTTCAAATGGAGCTAACGAAATTAGTAGTTTGAGTTTTATCATTGACAATGATGATGCCCTTAAAGCTCAAGTTAAAAAAGAAGCTATTGCTGATGCTAAAAATAAGGCAGAAGATTTAGCGAAAGATTTAGGAATTTCTTTGTCAGAAATAATTGGTTTTTATGAAAATAGCTATACTCCAGTAGTTACTAGTTATAATAAGGTTATGATGGGTGCAGGGTCTTTAGAAGACTCTACTGCTCCTTCTATACAAACAGGAGAAAACACAATTACTTCTAATATAACTATTGTTTATAAAATAAAGTAAATTTATATTGATTTATATAATTATTTCTGGTAAATTTTGTTTACCATGGATTTTAATTTAAAAAGTAAAATGAGGCCAAAAGGAGATCAGCCCAAAGCAATAGAGGGGCTTCTTTTTGGCTTAAATAAAGGAATTAAAAAACAAACACTTTTAGGGGTAACAGGTTCTGGAAAAACTTTTACTATTGCGAACGTTATTAATGAATCTAAAAAGCCAACTTTAGTTATTTCTCATAATAAAACTTTAGCGGCTCAACTTTGTAATGAGTTCAGAGAATTTTTTCCAGATAATGCGGTTGAATATTTTGTAAGTTATTATGATTATTTTCAGCCAGAAAGTTATCTTCCTCATACAGATACTTATATTGAAAAAGAAGCACAGATAAACGATGAAATAGATCGATTACGTCACGCTTCTACGCAAGCATTACTAACAAGAAAAGATGTTGTTATTGTTTCTTCTGTTTCTGCTATATATGGTTTAGGTTCTCCAAAAGAATACGAAAAGATTATTTTTACTTTTAAAAAAGGAGATAAGATAAAACATAAAGAACTCGCGAAAAAGTTGATAGAAATTCATTTTGAAAGAGTGGCTACAGAATTAAAAAGAGGAACTTTTAGATTAAGAGGGCAGGTCTTAGAAGTAATGCCTGTTAATGAGAAAGTTATTTATAGGTTTATTATTTCTGACGAAATTGAAAAAATAGAAGTTATAGATTATCTTACTAGAGATTTGTTAGAAGAAATAGAGATGGTTAATATTTTTCCAGCAACTCATTATATCATCAACGAAGAGGAAAAGGTTTCGGCAGTAGAGAGTATTAGAAAAGAACTTGAAGAGAGGTTAAAATATTTCAAAAAAGAAAAGAAGCTTGTAGAATACGAAAGACTTAAAAAAAGAGTAAATTATGATTTAGAAATGATTGAGAACATTGGTTATTGCCAGGGTATTGAAAATTACTCAGCTCATTTTGACAAAAGAAGTAGCGGAGAACCACCTTTTACTCTTTTAGATTATTTTAAGAACACACAAGAAGATTTTTTAATAGTTATTGATGAATCTCACGTTACTTTGCCCCAGATAAGAGCAATGTATAATGGAGACAAAGCTAGAAAAAAAGCTTTAATTGATAATGGTTTTAGATTACCATCTGCTTATGATAATCGTCCGTTAAAATATTCAGAATTTGATGATTTGATTAAAAATGTTATCTATGTTTCTGCAACGCCCGCACAAGAAGAAATGCTTTCAAGCGAAAATATTGTAGAGCAGATAGTAAGACCAACGGGATTAATTGATCCTAAGATAGAAATAAGACCAATCGTTTCTTCTAGTTCTAATTTATCTCAAATAGATGATCTTATTAAAGAAATAGAAAAGCAAGTTGAAAAAGGAGAAAAAACACTAGTAACAACTTTAAGTAAAAGAATGGCCGAAGATTTAACTTCTTTTTTAGAAGATAAAAAATTTAAGGTTAAATACTTACATTCAGATATTAAAACTTTAGATAGAGTGGGTATTATTACTGATTTAAGAAAAGGTCTTATAGATATAATTGTTGGAGTTAATTTAATAAGAGAGGGATTAGATATTCCAGAAGTTTCTTTAGTAGCAATACTAGATGCAGACAAAGAGGGTTTTTTAAGAAATGAAACTAGTTTGATACAAACTATTGGTAGGGCTGCTAGAAACGAAAACGGAAAAGTAATCTTATACGCTGACAATATTACAGAATCTATTTCTAAAGCTATTAGTGAAACAGAAAGAAGAAGAGAAGTTCAGTTAAAATACAATAAAGACAATAATATTACTCCTAAAACGATTAAAAAAGCAATTACTAATATATTAGACCAGTTTAATTTAGACAAAAGTAGAGAGAAGAAGCAACTTGTTAAATTAGATCTTTTAGGAGATTCTAGAAAATTAAAAGAAATTTTAAAAGAAAAGAAAAAACAAATGGCAGAGGCAGCAGAGAAACTAGAATTTGAATTAGCTGCTCTTTTAAGAGATGAGGTTAAGGAGCTTGAAAAAGAAATTAAAAAAAATGCAAAATAAAATTATAATAAGAGGAGCTAGAGAACATAATCTTAAAAATGTTTCTTTAGAAATTCCAAGAGAAAAAATGATTGTTTTTACAGGATTATCTGGATCAGGAAAATCTAGTTTAGCTTTTGATACAATTTTTGCTGAAGGTCAAAGAAGATATTTAGAATCTTTATCTGCATATGCAAGACAGTTTTTAGGAGGAATGCAAAAGCCAGATGTTGATGAAATTGAAGGATTGTCTCCTGCTATTGCTATTAGTCAGAAAGCTCATAATAGTAACCCAAGATCAACCGTAGCAACAATTACAGAAATATATGATTATTTGAGAGTTCTTTTCGCAAGAATAGGAAAACCTTATTGTCCAGAATGTAATATTTTAATTGAAAAGATGTCTATGGATGAGATTGTAGATAGAATAAAAGAAAAGATAGGAGAAAGCGAGGAAGAAGTAACAATTTTATCTCCTGTCATTAGAGGTAGAAGGGGTGAGTATTATCAATTAATGCAAGATTTATATGAATCTGGATTTTTAGAAGTAAGAATTGATAGTAAAATTAAAAAATTAACCGAAAGAGTTATCATTGAAAAAGGGAAGAAACATAATATAGAAGTTGTTATTGATAAATTTAATAAAACTAAAAAAGATAAAGATTTTGAGTTTAGATTGAGCGAAGCTGTAGAGACTGCCATTGATTTATCTGATGGACTTTGTGTTTTAAAAATAGGAGAAAAAGAGGATGTTTTTAATACAAGTTATTCGTGTCCAAAATGTGGTTTTAGTTTTCCAGAAATTGAGCCAAGATTATTTAGTTTTAATAATCCTTTTGGTTATTGTGAATATTGTAAGGGTATCGGAACAGAAAGTTTTCTTTCGGATAAACCTTGTCCAGTTTGTGAAGGTAAAAGATTAAATAAAAACGCTCTTAGCGTTAAGATAAACAATAAAAATATTTGGGAGATTACAAGTTTTAATATTCAAGATGCTTTTGATTTTATCAATAAATTAAAACTTAGTGACAAAGAGAAAGAAATTGCGGAAAATATTTTAAATGAAATCAAAAATCGTTTAAAATTCTTGCTAGACGTAGGGTTGAATTATATAGATTTAAATAGAAGTTCGGGAACGTTATCTGGAGGAGAAGCGCAAAGAATCAGATTAGCTTCACAAGTTAGTACAAAAATTGTGGGAGCTCTTTATGTTTTAGATGAACCAACAATTGGACTTCATCAAAGAGATAACGATAAACTTGTAAAAACATTAAGGAATTTATGTGATGTTGGTAATACGATTATTGTTGTAGAGCATGACGAGGATACTATATTAACTTCAGATTGGATTGTTGATTTTGGACCTTTTGCTGGAGAACATGGCGGTAATGTTGTTTTTTCTGGACCGCTTGAAGCAATGCTTTTTAATACAAATCCTAAGTCAGAAATTAAAATAGTAGGAGACTCTAAAAAAAGTTTAACTGGTAAGTATTTAAGAAAAGAAGTTTCTATAGAGGTTCCTAAAAATAGAAGAATGGTTGATAAATTTTCTCCAATGCTTGAAGTAAGGGATGCTTATGCTAATAATTTAAAGCATATTAATGTTAAAATACCTTTACAAAGATTTGTTTGTTTTACCGGTGTTTCTGGTTCTGGAAAATCTACTTTAATGAATGATGTTATTTATAATTATACAGTTAATAAAAAACTTAGAATAGAAGGATTTGAAAAAGGAGTTAAAGAAATAAAGAATCTTGATTATATTGATAAAGTTATTAAAATTGATCAATCTCCAATAGGAAGAACTCCAAGATCAAATCCAGCTACTTACACAAAAGTTTTTGATTATATCAGAGAACTTTTTGCGGCCACAGAAGAAGCTAGAATCAAAGGATTTAAACCAGGAAGGTTTAGTTTTAATATGCCATCTGGTAGATGTGAGCATTGTGAAGGAAGAGGAATTATTGAAATTGAAATGCATTTTCTTCCAAACGTAGAAGTAGTTTGTGATGTTTGTAAGGGTAGAAGATTTAATAGAGATACTTTAGAAGTTCATTATAAAGGTAAGAATATCGCTGAAGTTTTAAACATGACAATAGAAGAAGCTTCTTTGTTTTTTAAAGATATTCCTCAGATTTATGAAAAACTTAAAGTATTAAATGAAGTTGGTTTAGGTTATTTAAGATTAGGACAGTCAGCAACAACTTTATCCGGGGGAGAAGCTCAAAGAGTTAAATTAAGTAAGGAATTAGCTAAAAGAAACACAACAAAAACATTATATTTATTAGATGAACCGACAACAGGTCTTCATTATGAGGATGTTAAAAAATTATTAATTGTTGTTCAAAAGTTAGTTGATCAAGGTAATACGGTTCTTGTGATTGAACATAATTTAGATTTTATTAAAACCGCTGATTGGGTAATAGACCTTGGAAAAGAAGGAGGTGATTTCGGAGGAGAAATTATTGCCGAAGGAACTCCAGAAGATCTTTCTTTTAAAAGCACAACTTCTTATACAGGGAAGTATTTAAAAAAAGTTTTATGAAAAAGGTTTTGCCAGACAATCCAGGAATTTATCTTTTTTATAAAGATAAAGAACTTTTATATGTTGGAAAAGCAACTTCTTTAAAAAATAGAGTGAGAAGTTATTTTTCTAATTCTAAAAATATGAGACCTATTGAGGTTTTAATTAGTGAAATAAATGATATAAAATGGATTGTAACAGATTCTGTTATTGAGGCTGCTATTTTAGAAGCTAAATACATAAAAAAATTTAAACCTAGGTATAATGTTATTGGAAAAGATGATAAGAGTTGGATTTATTTCTATTTAACAAAAGAGGATTTTCCTAAATTAAAAACAATTAGAGAGCATGATTTAAAAGGGCTTAAAGCTAAAAAAATATTTGGACCATATCCTAATATTAAGACAGCCGAAATGATGAGGATTTTACATTTCTTATTTTTTGTTTCTAAATGTAACCCTAATCAAAAAAAACCTTGCTTTGATTATCAAATTAAAAAGTGTTTAGGGGTTTGTATAAATAAAATAAGCAAGGAGGAATATGAAAAAATGGTTATAAAACCACTTATTCAATTTTTGAATGGAAACAAGAAGGGGGTTATTAAAAATCTAGAAAAACAAATGAAAATTTTAGCTAAAGAAAAACGTTTCGAGGAAGCGAATAGAATTAAGTTTCAAATCTTCAGATTAAAAAAAATTCAAGACGCTTCTCTTATTAATAAAAGTTTCGTTGAAGATATTTTAGACGAACCAAAAAAAGATTTAAGAATTGAGGGTTATGATATTTCTAATTTAGGAAATGATTATAAGGTTGGCAGTATGGTTGTTTCTGATTCTAAAGGGCCGATTAAAAAAGAATACAAAAAATTTAAAATAAAAACTGTTGAAAAACAAAGCGATATTGATTGTTTAAAAGAAGTTTTTGAAAGAAGATTAAAACATGCAGAATGGGGAAAGCCAGACATTATTTTGATTGATGGTGGAAAGGGGCAAGTAAATCTAGGAAAAAAGATATTTAAGGATATTTTTATTTTAGGTATTGCTAAAGGAAAAGATAGAAAAAAGGATGAGTTTATATATGGAGGGAAAGATAAAGAATTTATTAGCTTTATAGAAAAAAATAAAAATTTGTTTATATCTTTAAGGGACGAGGCCCATCGTTTTGCTATAAGTTATCAAAAAAGACTTGCGCGAATAAAATAGTTTTAGTATAATCTTATTATATGATAGTTTTAATTGTAGGAAACAAACAAAAAGAATCAGAAGATCTTTATAAAAACGCTCAAAAAGCTTCTGATGGTTTAAAAGAGATTGAGGTTAGTTTTATAAATGAAGAGAGCGATCTTTATGAACTTCCCTTAGTAGTAATAAATAATATTATAGTTTCTTCGGGTACTGTTTTAAGTGTAGAAGAACTTAAAGAAGCATTTAATAATCCTCCTCAAGGATGTTCAGGTTCTTGTGGTTCTTGTGGGGGTTGCGCATAAAATTATGAAAAAAAATTTTAACATAGGAGAAAATATTGGTTTTGGTTTAGACAGGGTTATAAATAATTTATGGTTTTTTATTTCAGTTTTTTTATTTGCCTTTTTATTGTTAATCAGTTCTTCATATCTTGATACTTCAGCGCTTCCATGTTTGACTGCGTTTGCTTTTGATATGTTGATTTTCATAGTTATTTTTCTTTTATTTTTTGTAATATCAATAGGATTACATAAAATAGCTTTAATTTTAACTAATAAAGAAAAGGTTGAAATAAAAGAAATCAATGATTTACTGCCAATTTTACCTAAGTTTATTTTGACTATGGTAATGTATAAAGTAATTGTTCTTTTAGGTTTTATTCTCTTTATTATTCCTGGAATAATTTTTGCTATTAAATATCAATTTGCTCCGTTTATTGTTTTAAATGAAAAAAATGTTTCAATAAGAGAATCTTTCAAGAAAAGTAGTTTACTTGCATCATCTTTGCAGTGGAAGCTTTTCTTCTTTGAAATTTTTACAGCTTTTATTAATTTCTTTGGATTTATGTGTTTTGGCTTTGGGCTTGCGATTACTCTTCCTTTAACAATTATTGCTAGAGCTAAAATTTATAAAGAATTAAAAAAAGCTAATGGAAAAAGTCATACTAAATAAAAAGATTGGTGTTCTTTTAACAGATACTATTTATGGGATAGTTGGACAAGCGCTAGACAAAGATGTCGTTGAAAGAATATATAAAGTTAAAAAAAGAAATCCTAAAAAACCGTTAATTGTTTTAATTTCTTCTTTTGACGATTTATCTAATATTTTTGATATTAAACTTACTAATAATCAGATTAAAATACTAAATGAATTTTGGCCAGGAAAGGTTAGTGTTATTTTACCTTGCACAAAATATGAACATTTAGGCAGAGGAACTAATTCAATAGCTTTTAGATTGCCATCAAATAAGAGTTTGATAGAGCTAGTTAAAAAAACAGGACCTATTGTGGCTACTTCGGTTAATAAAGAAGGAGACGTTCCTGCTAAAAATATAGAAGAAGCGAAAAAATATTTTGGAAACGAAATGGATTTTTATATTGATTCTGGGGAAGCAAAATCAGAACCTTCTTTGTTAATTAATTTAAAAAGTGAGGACGAAGTAGAAATATTAAGAGGAAAAATATGTCTAAAAGATTGATTTTTTTAATTTTAATAATATTTGCTTCTTTTCTTTTTTTAAATAAATTAGATTCAGATTTTTTAGAGAAGCAAGAACTTTCTTATTCAGGAATTATCTTTTCAAATCTAGAAAATTTAGATCAGAAAATTTTATTAAAAGATTCTGAAGATTTTGGAATAGATTATGAGAATAATATAATTTTTTCTGGAAATGATAAATATATTTTAGAAACTTATTTAGACTCTCTTGATTGTAAGGACAATGTTTTAGTAGCAGAATATAGTTTTACTGATTACGATTTTTTTAATAGAAGTTTTTTAAATAATCTTTCAAATAGTCTATATGGAGTCTATTATTTTTCAAATAAATGTGGAAGGTCAAAATATATTTTTAAAGATGGTAATTTATATTTTGAAGAAAAAGGAGAAGATATTAGACATAGTTTTTTATTTGTTGGGGACATGATGTTTGATAGAGGAGTAGAGTTACTTATAAAACAGAATGATGATTTTAATTATCCTTTTTATAATATTTCAAATTATTTAAAAAGAGCAGATGTTCTTATCGGAAATCTAGAAGGTCCTATTGTAAGCACGCCTACTTTTATTTCTTCAAATTCAATGAGTTTTTCCTTTGACAGAAAAATAGCTTCGGTGCTTAAAGAAAATAATTTTAGTATAGTTTCTTTAGCTAATAATCATACTTGCAACATGAGCACTAGTGGACTTAATGAAACTAAGAAGTATTTAGAAGATAGTGATGTTGATTATATTGGAGATCCGGTAACTTGCTCTATTGATGACATTGTTTTAAAAAATGGAGTAGTCTTTTACGCGGTTAACAAAACTTTTGATTTTAATTGTTCAAATGAAGAGATTCAAAATAATGTTCAGAAAATAAAAGATAAATATCCTGATAATTTTTTAGTAGTTTTGCCTCATTTTGGAGAGGAATATATGCAAAAAGCTTCTCTAGCGCAAGAAGAGTTAGCTCATCTTATAATTGACGCTGGAGCAGATTTAATTATTGGTGGACATTCTCACGTTCTTCAAAATATAGAAAAATATAAAAATAAATTAATTTTTTATTCATTAGGTAATTTTATATTTGATCAATATTTTTCAGAGGAAACACAGGAAGGACTCATGGTTGGACTTGAGATAATAGATGAGAAGCAAATTTATACCTTGCTTACAATTGAAGAAATAAAAGCACAACCTTTTTTATCTAATAAGCTTGATTTTTTAGCTTCTATTTCTTCTCCTGAAATAAAAACAGAAATTGAAAAGGGAGAGATAATTATTTATCAAAAAGATCAATAAAATACTTAAAATTATTAGCTATTTTTTGAGAAGCTTTTTCTCTAGTTATAAGTCCGTTAATATATTTTTCAATTGGCTCCATAAAAGTTGTTCTGCCTATTGCGAAACCAATAATGTTTTTTATTTTTTTAGATTCGATAAGCCATTTTTTTACTTTAGCTTTCGATTCACCTCTACCTAAAAAGATTATTTTAGAATCGTTTTTAATTATTTTATTAATTTCTTTCCATTCTTTTTCTCTAAATCCTTCTAATTTCCAAATATTAACTTTAATATTTTCTTGAATTTCTTTTATGGCAACAAGAGTTCTTTCTATTCTTAGGTATTTGTCGTAATCTTTAGTTAATTCTAAATCTTTCTTTGTGGGAGGAACTAAAAGCTCTAAAATTGTTTTGTAATTATTTTTTAAACAAAAAGTATTAACTTTTTTAAGAATAGTAATCTGTTTTTTATTTTCTTTAATGTTTAAAGGATTATATCTGATTAATATTTTAATATAATCGGGATTTATTTTTTTAACCTCTTTTAGATCTTTATATTCTAATTCTAAAATTTTCTTTCCGCTTTTTTCAATAGGGAGACATAAGGTAATTTTATTCTCTTGAGCGTATTTAATTATTGATTTTCCATATTTTTCATCAACTAAAATACCTAAATTTTTCTTGTTTTTAGAGCTATTATAAACTTTTAAAAATCCTTCAAAAATAATTTGTTTTAACTCTTCAACCTTTTTCTTATTAGGATTCTCTAAAATTTTTATAAAAGATGACCTGTGGTCAAATGGTAAAATATATAATTTCATACTTATAATATATCTTTTTATTGCAATTCTTTCAACAGCTGATATAATTTAATTATGAAAGTATCTTTTTTAGGAGCCGCAAGAGAAGTTACAGGGTCAGCTATTTTAATAGAATCAGCAGAAGCAAACTTTTTAGTTGATTTTGGTATGTTTCAAGGACTTAATTCCTATGCTAAAAACATGAGAGATTTTAATTTTGATCCTAAAAAAATTGATTTTGTTTTATTGACTCATGCGCATTTAGATCATTCTGGAAGATTGCCTAAATTATGCAAGGAAGGATTTTCGGGAAAAGTTTTTTCAACAGAGGCTACTCGAGATTTAGCTGAAATTATTCTTCTTGATTCTGTTTCTATATTTGAAAAAGATGGAAGGCCTCCTTTATATAAATATGAAGACGTTTCTTCGCTGTTAAAATTATTTCAATGTTATAAATATGGAGACAGTTTCGAGTTTAAAAATATTAAAATTAAATTAAATGATGCGGGGCACATATTAGGTTCTACTATTTTTGAAGTTTTTGTTGAAGGAAAAAAGCTCGTTTTTTCTGGAGATTTAGGGAATAATAATGCTCCCATTATTAAAGATACTGATTTTATTGATTCTGGAGATATTGTTTTTGTAGAGTCAACCTACGGAGGACTGATCCACAAACAAAGAAGCGAAGGAGTTAAGGAGCTTCTTTCAGCTATTAATGAAGTTATTGATAAAAATTCCGTTCTTTTAATTCCTAGTTTTAGTATAGAAAGAACCCAAGAGTTATTATTTGAAATTAATAATTTTGTAGAGAGCAAAAAGATTTCTAATATTAATATTTTTTTAGACAGTCCTTTAGCTATTAAAGCCACGAAGATATATAAAGGTTATAAAAATATTTTTGACAAAGAATCAATAAAATTAATAAATGGAGGAGATGATATCTTTGATTTCGAAGGATTAAAAGAAACGGAAAAGGCTAAGGATTCTTTTAGAATAATAAAAACTTCTAATCCTAAAATAATTATTGCTGGATCGGGTATGTGCTCTGGAGGTAGAATGCCTTTTTATATAAAACATTACGGAAAAGATAAAAATAATATTATTTTATTAAATTCTTACCAAGCAGAGGGAACTGTTGGTAGAAAAATAGAGAACGGAGAACAAGTTTTTATTAATGAAGTTGAGGTTCCTATTTTAGCTCAAGTTAAAAAAATTGATTCTTTTTCTTCTCATGCAGATTCGTTAAAGATCAAGGAGTGGGTTGCTAATATAAAACCAAAGAAAGTTTTTATTAATCATGGGGATTATGATAGAGCAGAGGCTCTTCATAGAGACTTAAAAGATATTATAGACGAAGTTGTTATTTCAGAGCTTGAAAAAACATATTTACTTTGATATAATATTTAATAGATTATTTAATTTTAATAATATGAAAAAATCAAACATAATATCAGCAGTAATAATTTCTTTAGCATTAATTATTTCTGTTCTTATTTATTCAAACAATCTTTTTAAAATACAAAATTTGGACAATACGCTATCGACAACAGGTTCGGCTACAAAAATCGTAAGCTCGGATTTGGCTAAGCTTAAATCAAATTTTTCAAGAATTGTTTTTGAAAGTAAATTGAAAGATGGTTACGCTCAAATGGCGGGAGATGAAAAAAAAGTTATAGAATTTTTAAAAAATAATAATATAACAGAGGAAGAATATACGATTTCTCCAGTTCAAATGTTTGAAGAATATTCTTATAATAAAAGTTCTTATGAAGAAAAACAATATAATTTGTCTCAGCAAGTTATAGTAACTTCAAATGATATTGAAAAAATTAAGAATTTGTCTCAAAAAGCTAATGAACTTATTAATTTGGATGTAATTTATCAAACCAATTCTCCAGAATATTATTATACAAAACTTCCAGAAGAAAGAATTAGTCTTTTGCCAGAAGCGGTGAAAGATGCTCAAAAAAGAGCCGAAGCAATTGCTTTTAGTACAGACAGGAAAGTAGGAACTTTGAAGAGTGCTGACATGGGAGTAGTGCAAGTTATGCAACCAGATTCAGTTGATATTTCAAGCTATGGAACTTATGATACTTCAACAGTAGAGAAGGAAATAATGATTACAGTTAAGGCCAATTTCGTATTAAACTAAGATAATTATTAAATTAAAACACTTTTTGAAGTGTTTTAATTTTTGGAAAAAGACTTGAAATTAATTTTATATTTAGTATACTTTTGGAGTATTAATAAATATAAATTTTGAACATGACACCAACAAAAAAAGAACCAGATATTATTCTTTTTGTAAATGACATACCAGATGAAGAAGCTATTAAGAAAGATCTTAATGATTATGGTAAAAAGAATAAAAAAAGTTTTAGATTAGCTATCATTCGCGATACAAGAAGAGTTGAGATAGGAGAAGCAAAAGAATATTCTAGTGATGTTATTTATTTATCTTGCGATTTTTCAGACCCTATTAAAATTCAAAAGGCGTTGCTTCCATATCAAAATGAAATTTTAGCTGTTACTTGTCGTAGTGAAATAAATATAGATTCTTTTTCAAAATTAGTCCCTAACGTACCTTATTTGCGAACCCCAACATCAGAATCATTGGATTGGGCAATTCAAAAAACGATGATGAGAAAAAGGTTTAATGCTTATGATAAAAAAATCACCCCTAAATTTTCTATTGTTAAAAACTTTTCAAAAGAAACAATTAAAAATGTAAAAGAAAAAGTAGGTTTTCCTTTAGTAGTAAAACCATCTGGATTAGCTTCAAGTCTTCTTATCTCTGTTTGTTACTATGAAGAAGAATTAGAACAAACGCTTCAAGAGTCCTTTAAGGTGATCAGAAAAATATATAAGGAAAATGATAGAAAGAAAGAGCCAGAACTTTTAGTAGAGCAATTTATGGAAGGAGAAATGTTTTCTATTGATGGTTATGTAACTTCTAAAGGTAAGGTATATTTCTGTCCGCTTGTGAAAGTTAAAACAGGGAAACAAATTGGTTTTGATGACTTTTTTGGCTATCAAAGAATTTTACCAGCTAATGTTAGTAAAAGTTCAAGCGAAAAAGCACAAGAAGTTGCTAAAAAGGGAGTGCATGCTTTAGGTTTAAGAAGTGTTACGGTTCATATAGAATTAATGAGACTAGAAGAGGGATGGAAAGTGATTGAAATTGGACCAAGAGTTGGCGGTTATAGAAATCAAATGTACCAATTGTCTTATGGGATCAATCATGCTCTTAATGATGTATTAATTAGAATTCCTCAAAAACCAATTATTCCTAGAAAATTAAGGGGACACACAGCTGTTTTTCTGTTTTATGCTAAAAAAGAAGGAAGACTTAAAGCGATAAAAGGAGTTAAAAAGGTACAAGAATTGGAATCTTTTCATGAAATTAAAATAAATAAAAAGATTGGAGACCAATGTAAATTTGCAAAAAATGGAGGTAAATTTGTTTGTAATTTAGTTTTATTCAACAAAGATAGATCAAAACTTTTAGCGGATATAAGAAGAATGGAAAAAACTTTAAAGATCGTTACTTAGGTCTTTTATAAATTTGATTTTTATGATAAAATCATATTTATGAAGAACATATTCGAAAATATTGAAATAAGTTTACCAGAAGGTGAATTACTAAAAAAATTAAATAGCGGAAAAACTTTAAGGATTAAGATGGGTTTTGATCCTACTTCTCCGGACTTACATTTGGGTCACGCAATAGCTATTCACAAATTAAAAGAATTGCAGGATTTAGGACATAAGATAGTTATTATTATAGGTGATTATACCGCAAGAATTGGTGATCCTTCAGGAAAAGACAAAACAAGACCAACTTTATCTCAAGAAGAAATAGATAAAAACTCAGAGACATATATTAGTCAACTAGGTAAGATTTTAGATGTTAGCAAAATCGAAGTTAGAAGAAATTCTGAATGGTTATCTTCTTTAGATTTTAATGAATTTATTTCTCTTCTTTCAAAATATACGGTTCAACAAATAATGGAAAGAAATGATTTTCGTAATAGATTTGAAAATGGTTCTCCGATTTCTTTACACGAAATTATTTATCCTTTAATTCAAGGTTATGATTCTGTTAAAATTGACGCTGATGTAGAAATTGGAGGACAAGATCAGTTGTTTAACTTTATGATTGCAAGGTATTTGCAAGAAAAATACAACCAAGAACCTCAAGCAGTTATTTGCATGCCTCTTTTAAGAGGAGTTGATGGGGTTAATAAGATGAGCAAATCTTTAAAAAATTATATTGGTTTAACTGATCATCCTAATGATATTTATGGAAAAACAATGTCTATTCCAGATTCTCTTATTGAAGAATATTTAAGATTAGTAACTTCTTTTTCAAAAGAAGAAAAAGAATCTTTAATGTCTTTACTTAAAAGTGGAGAGAATCCAATTAATATTAAAAAGAAAATTGCTTTTAATATAGTGGAAATTTATTACTCTAGTAAGGAAGCGGTTGAAGCTCAGAATGATTTTGAAAATAAGTTTCAAAAAAGAAAATTAGAAGATATAGATTACATAGAAATAATTTTAGACTCTCTTTCTGATAAAAATTTGATTGAGCTTATTTCTAGAATTTTAGATAAGTCTAAAAGTGAAGTTAGAAAATTATTTGAAGCTGGTGCTGTATCTGTTGACGGCGAAAAAGTGTTTGATATTAATTTAGAAATAAATAAATTAAAAAAAGAATCCGTTCTTAAAGTCGGAAAATTGAATTATTTCAAATTTAAGTAGAAACAATATGAAAAAGAAAAACCTTATCCTTTTATTATTAGCTATAGTATTTTTCCCAATACTAAAAGTTGATGCCCTTTCTTTAAATTACAACTTACCAGAAGAAGTTAATTTGGGAGAAACTTTTAAGGTGGAAATTAGTGTTGATGATAACGATCTATTAATTAAAGCTATTGAAGGAGTTCTTTCTTTTGATTTTAATTCTTTTGAGCTTGTAAATATCAATTCACCTTTTAATGAATGGATCAAAGAGCCCTATTTAAATGAAGACAATAAAATATATTTTAGTGGTCTTTTTGATTCTATTTTGAATAATAATATTTTTAATCTTGTTTTTAAAAAGAATAAGGATGCTGTTTTTGAACTAGGACTTGATTCTGGAACAATTCTTGCTGACGATGAACTTTTTAGCATTGATAAGATAGTTCCTTTGAGTGGAGGTATTTTTAATATTTCTTCTCCTACTCATCCTGATTCTAAAGTGTGGTATAATGAAAGCAAAGTAAAACTTAATTGGATGGTTCCTAGCGATGCTTCAAAAATTAAAATATTGATAGATGAAAATGAAGAAGCTTATCCTTCTGTAGAGTATAGTGATCCTATAATAAGTGAAAAAGAAATAGAATTAGATGATGGGGTTTGGTATTTTCATATAAGATATTTTGGAGATGATCAATGGAGTGATATTGAAACCAAAAAGATAATGATAGACACAGAAAAGCCAAAGGATTTTGATTTTTATATTAAAGACAAGGTGATTAATTTTATAAGCGAAGAGGATTTATCTTATGAGTTAATTATTTCTTCAATTAATCAAGAGTATACAGCCTTAGAAAATAGTTTTGATTTTTCTTTTTTAAAAAGTGGGGAATATATTGTTTTAGTTAAAGCTTATGACAGAGCTAGAAATTATATAGAAAAACAAATTTTAATAAAGATTGAAGGAGTTCCTTCTCCACATTTTTCGGGAGCGATTTTAGATAAAAACAATCTTTATATTTCAGGATATATTGAGATAGATGATGCAAAGGTTATTACTTCTATTAGCGGAGAAGATATGAATAAACAGGAAGTTTTAAAAGTTTCTTCTGATGGTAAGTTTGTTTATTATATAGAAGATTTAAAACCAGGTTTATATTACTTAAATTTATTTGCTGTTAAAGATAGTAATTTAAGTGAAGAAAATAAGAAAGTTATTTTGATTGTTGATAACAGTATTGATTGTAAGGTAATTGCGGAAATTTTAATTGGTTATGGATTAGCGATTTTAGCATTATTGCTAATTTATATTTTAGGAGGAAAAGATAAAAAGATTAAAAAAAATAAAAAATAAAAATATGGAATTTAACGAATATCAAGAAAAAGCCAGAGGAACAGCTATTTATCCAAATAGAGATAATAATTTTATTTATCCAACACTAGGTCTTGTTGGAGAGGCTGGAGAAGTAGCCGAAAAAATAAAAAAAGTTATTAGAGATAATGATGGAATTGTTACTGAAGAAAAGAAAGAAGAAATTAAGAAAGAACTTGGAGATGTCCTTTGGTATATTGCTAATTTATCAAAAGAACTTAACCTTACACTAGAAGAGGTAGCAGAAGGAAATCTTACAAAACTTTATTCTAGACTGGAAAGAGATAAAGTTCATGGAGACGGAGATAATAGATAAAAAAATGAATATTATAAATTCTTTAGGGGAAATAGAAAAGTTTTCTTCTGAAAAAGTTTATCGTTCTATTTTGAGAACGGGCGCTAGTAAAGAGATAGCGAAAAAGGTTACTAGTATCGTAGTAAAGAAGATTCGTCCTAATATTTCTACATTTGAGATTTATAGAATAGCTAAAAAATATTTAGCTAAAGAAAAAGAGGCTTCTTCTTTAAAGTTTGATTTAAAGTATGCTATCAAAAGGTTAGGACCAGAAGGTTTTATTTTTGAAAAATTTATTAAAGAGATTCTTCAAAGATTAGGATACGAAGTAACAAATAATAGAATCATTCAAGGGAAATGTATCTCTTATGAAATTGATTTTTTAATCAAAACAAAAGAATCTAAGCATCTAGGAGAGTGTAAATATAGAAATGGAACAGGTGACAGAATAGATGTTAATGTTTTACTTAAAAGTTTCGCAGTTCTTGACGATATAAAAAGTAATAATATTAATTGCAATATTAAAACAATGGTAGTTACTAACGAAAAGTTTACAGAAAAAGCCATTAGATATGCAAAGTGTAAAAATATTAAAATATTGGGTTGGAATTACCCAGAAAAAGAAGGATTAGAAACAATTATAAGCGCTAATAATTTATATCCAATAACTATTTTGCCATCTTTCAATAAGAATTATCTTCAATTATTTGCCGAACAAAATGTTTTGCTTGTCAGTAATTTAACTGAAGAAAAGATAAAAACTTTAGAGAAGCTAAAAATTAGTAGAAGATATCTAAATAAATTAAAAGAGGAGATAGGTTTGATTATTAATTGACTTTTATTTCTTTTAATAGTAATTAAGTATTATGTCATTACATATAGGTATCGTTGGTTTTCCAAATGTAGGAAAATCTACATTATTTAAAGCTATTACAAAAAAACAAGTTGATTGTGCTAATTATCCTTTTTGTACAATTGATCCTAATGTTGGAGTTGTAACCGTGCCAGACAAAAGAGTTGATCTTTTAGCTGATTTAATGCACTCAAAAAAAAGAATATATACAACGATAGAATTTGTTGATATTGCTGGACTTGTTGAAGGAGCGAACAAAGGAGAGGGACTAGGAAATCAATTCTTAGCTAATATTAGAGAAGTTGATGCTGTTTTATATGTTTTAAGGTGTTTTAAAGATGGTAATGTTGCAAACGTAAGAGCAGAAATAAATCCTATTAAAGATAAAGAAATATTAGACATGGAGATGGCTTTAAAAGATCTTACAACTATTGAAAAAAGAATTGAAGCGGTAGGTAAGAAAATGAGATCGGGAGCAAAAAAAGAAGATGAAAAAGAATTAGAGCTTCTCCAAAAAATAAAGATTATTTTAGAGCAAGGAAAAGTTTTAATTGATAATGTTTTTTCAGAAGAAGAAGAAAGTATGTTAAAACAATATCAACTTTTAACTTATAAAAAAAGAATTTATCTTTTAAACGGAAATAATGAAGATATTACTCCTGAAATTAAAAACGAGTTTGAAAAAAATAATTGGGAATATGTTGTTATAGATGTGAAAGAAGAAATTGACGCAGAAGGATTAAGCAAAGAAGAAAGAGATGAACTTGGTCTTAAGGATTCAAAGTTAGATTATTTAATAGAAAAATGTTATCAAGTTTTAGGACTTATAACTTTTTTAACCACAGGAGAAGACGAAACTAGGGCTTGGACTTTGAAAAATGGAAGCTTAGCTCCTGATGCGGGAGGAGCTATTCATACCGATTTTAAAGATAACTTTATTAAGGCGGATGTTATTAATTGGGAGGATTTATATAATTCAAAAACATACGGAGAAGCTAGATCAAAAGGGCTTATTAGAACAGAAGGAAAAGAGTATATTATAAAAGACGGAGACGTTATTGAAATTAAAAGCAATGCTTAAATACGATTTATGTATTATTGGTGGAGGTCCTGCCGGAATAATGGCGGCCATCGCTTCAGGGGAAAGAAACAAGAAGGTTGTTCTTATTGAAAAGAATGATGAAATAGGAAAGAAGTTACTTTTAACTGGAGGAGGAAGATGTAATCTTACTTATAAAGGACTTACAAATAAAGAATTTGTTTCTAGGTTTGGAAAGCAGGGAGATTTTTTATTATCTTCTTTATCTTCATTTGGAGTAGAAGAATTAATTGATTTTTTTAATAAAAGAGGACTTGCTTTAAAAGTAGAAGATAATAAAGTTTATCCAAAATCAGAAAAAGCTAAAGATGTTTTAAATTTTTTTAAAAATGAACTTAAAAAAAATAACGTAACTATTATTACTAATGCAGAAGTTCGTGATTTTTTATTTAAAGATAAAAAAATAGAAAAAGTTTTATTAAATACTAATGAAGAAATTTTTGCTGATAATTTTTTAATTGCTACGGGAGGAAAGTCTTATCCGAATGTAAATTCTAATTTTAATGGATATGCTTTTTCTAAAAAAATGGGGCATAAAGTAACTTCTCTAACTCCAGCTTTAACTCCTATAGAGACAAAAGAGAAATGGGTTAGCGTTTTAAAGGGAGTGAGTTTAAGAAATGTTTCAATTAAACTCAATAAAGAAAAAGAAGTTGTGGGAGATCTTTTATTTACTCATTTTGGATTAAGCGGTCCAGTAATTTTAAATTTAAGTCAAAGAATAAAAACAAAAGATAAAATATTTATTGATCTTTTTCCAAATAAAAAAATAGAAGAGCTTGAAAAAGAGTTTTTGGATTTATTTGATAAAAATATTAAAAAAACAATTTATAATATTTTAAGTGATGTTATTCCTTTAAAATTAGCTGCGGTTATTCTTAACTTTTCAGGAATAAATAAAGAAGAAATTTGTAGAAATATTAATAAAGAACAGAGGAAAAAGTTAATTAAAAATATAAAAAATATAGAGTTTAATGTTATCGGTCTTTTAGGTTTTGAAAAAGCAATGGTAACTAAAGGGGGAATATCTTTAAAAGAAATTGATTCTAAAACATTAAAATCAAAATTAGTTTCTAATTTATATTTTGCCGGAGAAGTGATTGATTTAAATGGTGAGTCGGGAGGATTTAACTTGCAAATGTGTTTTACAACAGGATATATCGTTGCGCAAAGTATTTAATTTTAGTATAATCTAAATAATGAAAAAGAAAAGAAGAAAAATCGGTTTAGCTTTAGGTTCTGGAGGAGCAAAAGGTTATGCTCACTTAGGAGTACTTAAGGTTCTTGAAAGGAATGAAGTTCCTATAGATTATATTTCAGGGGCTTCTGCTGGAGCAATTGTAGGCGCCTTATATTCTTTGTATAAAAATACAGAAAAAGTAGAAGAAATTCTAACTGATTTTAATAAAATAAAATCTCTTGTAGATATTTCCTTTAAGGGAGGAGTCTTTAAAGGGAAAAAAATAATTAATTTTTTGGATGATATTTTTTTAGATAAAGAGATTCAAGATTTAGATATTCCTTTATGTGTTGTTGCTACTGATTATAGGACAGGAGAAGAAGTCAGAATCAAAAAAGGAAATGTTGCTTTAGCGGTTAGAGCTAGTATGGCTATTCCTTTTATGTTTGAGCTTGTTGATTATAACAAAAAAGAATTAGCTGATGGCGGCTTATCGTCTCCGGTTCCTATCAATGCTTTGAAAGATATGGGAGCAGATATTACGATTGGAGTTAGAATTGAAGATAAAATGGGACAAGAGCGAAAAAATATTTATGCTATGGCTGAAAGATCTGTTGCTATATTACAACACAATTTATCTAACTGGGAACTTAAAAACTGCGATGTTTTAATTGATCCATATTTTGAGGATTATGGAATTTTAGGATTTCATAAAATATTTCAAGGTAAGGTTAGAGAAACTATTGAAGAAGGAGAAAGGGCTGCGGAATCTAATATGTCAGAAATTAGAAATATTATGAGAACAAGAAAAGATATTCCAGGAATTTATAAGTTATAATTTTCTTTTAATTTTATAATTCTATTATAAGATTCATTAATTCTTTCTTCTGATATTTGACCACTAATAATAGCTTCTTTAATGATTTTTATTGCTTTTTCTCCTATATTTTCATCATACTCTTGATTATTATTTGAGAATATTAATAAATCACATCCAGCATTTATTGCTTTTATAATGCTTTCTTCAAAGCCAAAATTATCAACAATCGCTCCCATTTGCATATCGTCAGAAACGATAACACCATTATATTTTAATTCATTTCGTAAGATGTCTTTTAAAAAAATAGAAGAAAGGGTGGCTGGATTTTCTGGATCTATATTCCTGTTCATTATATGAGCCGTCATAATCATATCCAAATTATTTTCTTCAATTAATTTTTTATAAGGTAAAAGTTCTATTTCTTTATTGTAAGTATTAGTAACATCAGTTAGTCCTAGGTGACTATCACTCTCTGAACTACCATGCCCTGGAAAGTGTTTGATTGCAGTCATGATATTATATTCATGCATTGCATCTATAAAAGAACTTGCGTGAGTGTAAACTTGATTAGGATCATTTGAAAAAGATCTTTCAAGGTTTCCAATGACAGGGTTATTCTCATTTATATTAACATCTACTACAGGAGCAAAATTAAGATTGAATCCTAATTCTTTTAATTCTTTTCCTAAAAGAGAAGCCTCATTAAAAGTTTCTGATGGATTTTCTTTTCCCATTTCTAAGGCGCTTTTTATATCAATGAAACCATACTTAGGTTTAAGTCTATTAACATAACCTCCTTCAGCATCAACTGCGACTAGTAAATTACTATTAGTTAACTTTTTTAAATCAGAAATAAGTTTTTTTGTTTGTTCTTTGCTTTCTATGTTTCTCCCGCTAGTTTTAGAGGGAACATCATAGTCAAAAAGAATAACTCCACCGAGATGATAATCATTAATGTCTTTAATTATTTTAGAAGAAGAATTTACTTCCGTTCCTCTAAATCCTAAAATAAGCATTTCTCCTATTTTTTGGTCTAAAGAAATTTCTTTTGGCTTTATATTTATAATAAAAATAAAGGCAATGATAAGTATAATAAGACTGACGAATATTTGTTTTTTCATAATATTGAACATTATCTCTTTTATTGTTATATTATAGTTAAGATAAATAAATAAAACAAGTTATGAAAAAAAATATTATATTGAGTTTGCTAATTTTGGTATTTGGAGCTATATGTTTTTACTCTGGAATTAGTTTAAATACTTTAAAGGTGAATGATGGTTATTTTTTAGAGCAAGGTTATTCTTTTAAGACTCCTGTTTGGGCGCAAACCGATGAGCTTGGTGTTACCGCATTTTTAAACGAAGAAGAAGATAACGGAGAGAATCCTTTTAAGTCATATGTTTTTATCGTTAAAGATAAGTTAGAGGGAAGATCTTTTGAACAATACATTGAATATATTAAAACACAAGTCCAAAATTCTTCTCAAAGCATGGAAGTTATAGAGGAAAAAGATGATGGTAATTCTCATGTTGTTTTTGTTAAAACAACTCAAGATGATGTTAATTACATTATAGGAATGTCTTTTGTTAAAGGATTAAGTGATACTTGTTTTATTGTTAGTTTAAATACAATTGAGTCTAGTTTTGAATTAACAAAGCCTGTATTTGAAGAAACTTATAGGAGTTTTACTTTAAGATAATAACTTGAAAAAAATAATATTAAATATATAATATAAGCAATATGGAAAATATTTCATTTGAGGAATTTAAAAAAATAGATCTTAGGATAGCTAAAATATTATCAGTAGAAAAAGTAGAAGATTCTAATAAACTTTTAAAGATAGAGGTTGATGTTGGGGAAGAAAGAAGAACTGTTGTTTCTGGAGTAGCTGAGTTTTATAATGAAGAAGACTTAATTTCTAAAGAAGTAATCATAGTTTTAAATTTAGAGCCAAAGGTAATTTTTGGCATTGAAAGTCACGGAATGCTTCTTTTCACAAAAAAAGAAGGAAGAGCAATAATTTTAAAACCAGGAGAAGAAGTTGATCCTGGATCAATAATTAGTTAAATATAAAAAAATGAACGATATAAATTTTAATAGTCCAGATCCAATAAATAGTATCCCTAAAAGCGAGCCATTAAGACCAATTTGTAAAAAGAATGATGACCCAAATGGCGTTCTTAAATTATTTTTAATGGTTTTTAGTGTTTTTTTAGTTATTTTATCTTTTTCAATTATTTATAATCTAGTTTCAAAAACTCAAGGAGCGGGAGATATTGTTACAAACGAACAAGCTGGAAATATTACTGTTAATGCTAGTGCTACTATTTACGTTACTCCTAACGAAGCTTCTGTTAATATTGGTATTGAAACTACAGGAGTTTCAATGGAAGAAGTTTCTTTGGAAAATGAAAGAAAGGCAGGAAACATTATAAATAAAGCTCAAGCAGAAGGGGTTTTAGCAGAAGATATTAAAGTTATAGAATATTCAATTGAGCCACAATATCAAAAACAAACAACTGGAGTAGATTTAAATCAATATCCAGAAGGAAAAGTAATTATTTCTTTTTATAAAATAAAAGAAGTTATTCAAATAAAAATGCCTATAGAAAAAGTAGAAAGTGTTATCGCATCAGCTCTTGATGCTAGTGCTACTACTATTAGTGATTTAACTTTTAGCGTCAAAGACAGGGATGGTTACGTTGAAATTGCAAGAGCAGAAGCTATCTTAAAAGCAAAGGAAAAAGCTCAAAAAATAGCTAATGATTTAAACGTAAAATTATCTAATTTAATTAGTTATTCTGACAACGATTATACTCCAGTATATAGTGAAAGTATTTCAAGTAGTTTAGAGTCTACTGGATTAAACGAGATAACGGTTAATGCTTACGTTACTTATTCAATAAAATGATTAAAAAAGATTTAATTAAAAATTTAATATTATTATTTATTTTTATTTTTTTAATGTTTTTTGTAGTGCAATTTTTCTCTAAAGAAAACTCTTCTCTTAAGGAGGTACAAGAACCATTAAATAATAATTCAAACGAAATGAAAAATGTGGAAATAGAAATTTTAAAAGAAGGAACTGGTGAAGTTTCTAAAGTAGGAGACACTCTTTCTGTTCATTATGTAGGAACTTTTGAAGACGGAGAAAAATTTGATTCAAGTGTTGATAGAGGAGAACCTTTTGAATTTGTTTTAGGAGCAAATCGTGTAATTCAAGGATGGGAACAAGGTATGCTTGGAATGAAGGTTGGAGAGAAGAGGAAATTATTTGTTCCTTATGAGCTTGGTTATGGAGAAGAAGGAGCTTATATTATTCCACCAAGAACTAATTTAATTTTTGAAGTTGAACTTTTAGAAATAAAATGAAGAAAATATTTTTAACAATTTTAACTTTTATTGGTTTATTTTCTTTTTTTAATTCTGCAAACGCAGAAATTATCTTAGGAGATGATAAAGTAGATATTGATTTTTTCTATAGTAAAACTTGTGGGCATTGCTCTGATGCAAATGAATTTTTGAATGAAATATCTTTAAAAGATGAGAGTATTAAAATAAATAAATTTGATATTAGCGAGAAACAATCAATAGATCTTCTTAATGAATATTATAATAAATATCAAGTTGAAGATGCTTATAAAGGAGGGGTTCCAGCTATTTTTATAGAAAATTATTATTTTATTGGTTTTCAAAAAGATTATTCCGAAGCTAATATAGAAAAAGCAATTGATTCTTTTCTTGAAGAAAAAGAAGTTGAAATTAATGATAATATTTCAGATTTTTCCACAATAGAAGAACTTAAAAAAGGAATAACTCTTCCTTTTATTGGAAAGATTAAATTAGAAGATGCTTCGCCTTTTGCTTTTTCTGTCATCTTTGGAGCTATTGATGGATTTAATGCTTGTGCTATGGCTGCATTAGCTTTTCTTTTAGCGGTTTTGATTGGTGTTGGTGATAGAAGAAAACTGATTTTACTCGGAGGGATATTTATTCTTGTTTCAGGATTAGTTTATTATTTCTTTATAGCGACATGGCTTAATATTTTTCTTTTGCTTCCTCATTTAAAGCTTATTACTTATGGTGTCGGAATATTAATTTTTATTTTTGGAATTTTTGTTTTAAAAGAATATTTTAACGGAATTATTTGTAAGTTGTGTGATATTGATCCGAGGCATGACAATTGGTTTGCTAAAAATCAGAAAAAATTATTATTAAAAATGCAAGAAGTTATCAATTCTAATCAGTCTATGTTTTTAATAATAGGAGGGGTTATTTTTGTCGCAGTAGGAATAAACACTATAGAGTTAATTTGTTCTTTTGGGCTTCCTGTTGCTTTTACGAAAATATTGACTTCATATAATTTATCTTCAGCTTCATACTATTTTTATCTATTGATCTATGATATATTTTATATGTTAGATGATTTTATTATATTTTTAATAGCAGTATTTACTTTTAATTTAGCACAAGAGTCTGAAAAATATATAAAAATCTCTAAATTTATTTCTGGTGTATTATTAATTGTATTAGGTATTATTATAATATTTTTCCCTGATATTTTAGGATCTATATGATGATATTAAGAAAAACAACATTGTACATGCTTTTAATGATTCTTACTATAACAGCATTAGTTATGCTTATGAGAGTTATTTTAGGACAATGAAACAAATTATTAAAGAATGTAAAAGATGTAGTCTTTTTAAAAAAAGAATTACTCCAACAATTCATTGCGGAGATATTAAAAGTAATATTTTGTTTATTGGAGAAGCACCAGGGAAAAATGAAGATGAGACGGGCATTCCTTTTTGTGGACGCGCAGGAAGTATATTAAATGATCTTTTAAAGCTAATTGAATTAAAAAGAGAAGATGTCTATATTACAAATATTGTAAAATGTAGGCCTCCTAAAAATAGAGATCCTAAAAAAAGTGAAATTAAAAAATGTTCTTATCTTTTAGAAAAAGAAATAGAGCTTCTTAAACCAAAAATAATTTGTCCTTTAGGAAGATTTTCAAGTAAGTATATATTAAATAAGTATTTTAAAAAAAATTACGAAATAGGAGAGGTTCATGGGAAAGTTTTTAAAACAGAAAATATAATTATAATTCCTATGTATCATCCAGCCGCAGCTATTTATAATAATAAAAAGATAAATATCTTAAAAAAAGATTTTAAAAAAATAAAAAAATATGATGTATAATGACATGCCTCAAGAAATGTTTTTAGTGATTGTAGCTATTAGCATTATAGATTTAGTTTTAAAGGGTTTTGCTTTATTCAAAGCAGCGAAAAACAATGAGAAGAAATGGTTTATAGCAATTCTTATTTTAAATACAGTAGGATTACTTCCTCTTTTCTACATTCTTTTTATTCCTAAAAAATATGTTGATTAAAGTTAAGTGTCATACTTTATCAAAAAAAGAATTATTAAATAAAAAAGGCGAAGATTCTTTTGAAGTTTTCTTAAAAGAAAAACCAGAAAGAGGAGAGGCCAATAAGAGAATTTTTGAAATATTAGCCGAGCATTTTAATATTTCAATTAAAAAAGTAAGATTAGTTAAAGGGGCAAAAAGCCCTAGTAAGATTTTCGAAATTTATGATTAGTTATTATCAAATATTATCTGGTATTTACAACAATCCGGCTATTATGGCTCCTCTTTTGGCATGGTTTATTGCCCAAACGACAAAAGTGATTATAGCAACAATAAAAGATAAGAAATTTAGTTTTGAGCTTTTTTTTATTCCTGGAGGATTCCCAAGTTCTCATAGTTCTTCTGTGACAGCTTTATGTACAGTTGTAGCTATAATGTCAGGAGTTGAGTCTTTAATTTTTGCTTTAACCTTATCTTTTACAGTTTTTGTTTTGTATGATGCTTCTGTTTTAAGAAGAGCTGCACAGAAACAAGCTCAATCGTTAAATGATTTAATTGAATTTGTTAATGTAAAAGAAATGGAACCTTTAAGAGAGGTTTTAGGGCATAGTTGGCTTGAAGTTTTATCAGGTTTAATTATTGGAATCGCAACAGGAATTATAATAACTTTAATTTAATGGAACTTCCAGAAGAATACAAAAAAAACTATAAATATTTTTTAGGGTCTAAAATTGATTTATCTTTAAGACCTTTAATTCCGAGACAAGAAACCGAATATTGGGTTTCTTTAATTTTAAAGGAAATAAAAGAAGGCTCAAGATGCC
The DNA here is from genome assembly GCA_028708155.1 of Minisyncoccota bacterium. Taxonomy (GTDB): domain Bacteria; phylum Patescibacteriota; class Minisyncoccia; order Minisyncoccales; family Minisyncoccaceae; genus JAAZMU01. The sequence continues at coordinate 39,933 of JAQVZN010000001.1, forward strand.
TTGATCTTTTTGCAGGTTCTGGATGTATTGGCGTTTCTATTTTAAAAAATGTAAAAAATACTTTTTGCGATTTTGGAGAAATTGATAAAAATCTTTTAAAGCAAATAGAGATAAACTTAAAAGGAATTGAAAGCGATCGTTATAAAATAATAGAAACAGATATTTTTTCAAATATTCCTGGTAAATATGATTTTATTTTGACTAACCCTCCTTACGTAGCAATTAATAGAACAGATGAAGTTTCTGCTGATGTTTTAGAGTATGAACCTCATCTTGCTTTATTTTCTGGAGATAAAGGAATGGATGCAATTGTTAAACTTATTGAAGACGCTCACGAACATTTAAACGAGAACGGACTTTTAGTTATTGAACATGATGAATCTCAAAAAGATGATATTGAGAAATTAATAAATAGAGGAGGATATTCAAGATACGAATTTTGTAAAGATTATTTTAATGAATATAGATTTGTTAAAATATATGGTTAAAAAAGAACTGCAAAAATTAAAGAACGAAGAAAAAGCAAAAATTCTTTCAAGGTTTTTTAAAACAGGAAAAGGAGAGTATGGAGAAGGAGATAAGTTTTTAGGAATTAAGGTTCCTGATTTAAGATTAGTAGCTAAAAATAATCTAAATGTTAGTTTAACAGAACTACAAGATCTTTTAGATAGTGATATTCATGAACATAGACTAACAGCTCTTTTAATTCTTGTTGAAAATTTTAAAAAAGAACAAAAGCTAGAAATTGTTGATTTTTATCTAAAGAATTTAAAAAATATTAATAACTGGGATTTGGTAGATTTATCTTGTCCGAACATCATCGGAAGATATTTTTTAAAAAGAGATAGGAGTTTACTATATAGATTAGCTAAGTCAGAAAATCTATGGGAGAGAAGAATTGCAATAGTTTCTACTTATTATTTTATTAAAAATAATAATTTTGAAGATACGATTAAAATATCAAAGATGCTATTAGGAGATAAGCATGATTTGTTACACAAGGCTGTTGGTTGGATGCTTAGGGAAGTTGGAAAAAAAGATGAAGCTATTTTAATTGCTTTTCT
>JAQVZN010000018.1 GCA_028708155.1 Minisyncoccota bacterium
ATGGAATTAATTGAAAAAATAAGAAAGGAAGCAAAAGAGAAAATGGCTGGAATTGATTCTTGCCACGAATGGGAACATATAGAAAGAGTTTACGCTTTAGTTTTGCATCTTGGGAAAAAAGAAAAGGCTGATTTGGAAATATTGTCTTTAGCTTCTGTATTGCATGATATTGCAAGGAAAGAAGAAAATGATTCTAATGGGAAAATAGATCATGCTGAGCTTGGGGCTGTTTTAGCAAAAGAAATTTTAAGGAAGTATAATTTAAAGGAAGAGAAGATAGAAAATATTTGTCACTGTATAGAAACTCATAGATATAGAAACGATAAAGAGCCAAAAACACTTGAGGCAAAAATATTATACGATGCTGATAAATTAGATTCAATTGGGGCTATTGGACTTGGAAGAGCTTTTGCTTTTGCAGGACATATTGGAGCGAAAGTCCACAATAAGGATGTTGATGTAACTAAAGTAGAGCCATATTCCATAGATGATACTGCTTTTAGAGAGTACGAAGTTAAGCTTAAATATATAAAAGATAAAATGTTTACCTTAGAGGGAAAAAGGATTGCTAAAGAAAGAATTGCTTTTATGGAAGAGTTTTTTAAGAGACTAAATAAGGAAGTTGATGGAGATATTTGACAAAAGTTAAATTAGAATCTATATTTCAATTATATGACAAACAAATTGATTAATATCTATTTTTCGTTAATTGTAGTGCTTATGCTTTTAGCAAGCGCTTTTCTCTTTCCAAATATAACTAATCAAGGTATTGATTTTGTAAATCAAAAGCTAAATACTCAGATTTCTCATATTAGTGATAAAGGTTTTAATTTAGGACTTGATCTTAAAGGTGGAGTTCATTTAGAATACGAGGCTGATTTATCAGGCATAACTGATGATAGTCGTGACGAGGCCATGAATGGATTGAGGGATGTAATAGAAAGAAGAGTAAACATTTACGGAGTAACAGAGCCAGTTGTTCAAATATATGGAGATGATAGAATCGTTGTCGAACTTCCTGGAGTAGAAAGCATTGAAGATGCTATTTCTTGGATTGGAGAAACACCGCTTCTTGAATTTTTAGAAGAGAGACCAGCAGAGGAAATTGAAGCAATTAAAGCAATGTGGACTCAAATTGATGGAAAAACATTTGAAGAAATTCAAACCATAGATGGTTGGGAGAAAGCTTTTGAAAATCCTTATACTAAAACAGAATTAACTGGAAAGTATTTACAGAAAGCAGTTTTAGCCTTTGATCAAACTACTATGGAGCCTATCATTGAACTTGAATTTGATTCTGAAGGAGCTAAATTATTTGAAGAAATTACAGAAAGGAATGTCGGCAAAACATTAGCTATTTATTTAGATGGTAGTCCAATCATCGGAGATTTTTATGCTCCAGAGGTAAATGAAAAAATATCAGGAGGAAAGGCTATCATTCAAGGAGATTCTAATATAGAAGAAGCAAGAACAATTGTTCAAAGATTAAATCAAGGAGCGTTACCTGTGCCATTATCTTCTCCTATCGTACAACAAAAAGTTGGTCCAACATTAGGACAAATTTCTCTTGATAACGCGGTTAAAGCTGGTGTTATCGGTTGTATTGCAATTGCTTTATTCTTAATCTTATTTTACAGACTTCCAGGACTATTAGCTTCTATTGCTCTTTTAGCTTATATTTTATTACTATTTTCAATAATCAAATTGTCAGGAGCAACATTAACACTTGCGGGGATTGGAGGTATTATTTTATCTATTGGTATGGCTGTTGATGGTAATATTTTGATATTTTCAAGAATGAAAGAAGAAATTAAGAACGGCAGTGATATTTATTCAGCAATAGAAAAGGGAGTAAGTAGAGCTTGGCCATCTATAAGAGACGGAAATATAACTACTTTAATTGTTGCTTTTATATTATACATACTTGGAACAAGTTTTGTTAAAGCTTTCGCTTTCACATTAATTATTGGTATTTTAGTCAGCTTATTCACTTCAATGGTAGTAACAAGAGTTTTCCTTTTGTTCAATGCAAGAGGATTTATGGCTAAGTTAAAATGGCCTTGGTTATAAAAATATGATTGATTTTATTAAATATTCAAAAATTTATTTCGTTGTTGCAATATTAGTTACTATTGCTAGTTTATTTTCTTTATTTTATTTTGGATTGAATTTAGGTATGGATTTTAAGGGAGGAACTTCAATAAAAGTAGAATATGAAGCGAAAGCACCTTCAATAGAAGATCTTAAAAATAATCTAGAGATTGAAAATTATCAAGTTCAAAGTTTGGGAGAAAAAGGAGTAATTTTAAAGATTAATAAAGACGTTTCTGCTTCTGAGTTTAATGCTATTTTAGAAGATATGAAGATAGACGGCAGTGTTATTTCTGATTCTGAACTAGAAACAATTAGTCCTACTGTTGGATCAGAGCTAAAACAAAAAACAGTTATTGTTGTTGTTTGCGCTCTTATCGCAATGCTTTTATATATTGCTTTTGCTTTTAGAAAGGTTTCTAAACCAATTTCTTCTTTTCAATACGGTTTTGTTTCAACATTAATGTTATTCCATGATGTTTTGATACCACTTGGATTATTAGCTTTTTTGGGAGCTTATTTAGGAGTTCAATTTACAATTCCGATAGTAACTGCACTTCTTGCGGTTATTGGTTATTCAATTAACAATAACGTGGTTGTTTTTGATAGAATTAGAGAAAACTTACATTTAAGTCGTAAATTAGGATATTCAGAAGTTGTAAATATAAGTTTAAATCAAATTTACGTAAGATGTATTCAAACATCACTAACTACTTTATTTGTATTAATTGCCCTTTATTATTACTTTATTGGAGAAGAAGATATTCAATTCTTTGCTTTGGCTGCTTCTATCGGAATTATTGCAGGAGCTTTTTCATCAATATTTTTAGCCTCACCAATACTTGCTAAGTGGGTAGAAAGAAGAGATAAATAAAGAATGGAGGCTTGATTGCCTCTTTTTTATACCTCTAAAAATTTGACATTATTCATTAAAAGTGTTATAAGATAGATATGAAATTTGACTACAAAAAAGTCACAGAAGATTTTTTAAACATTTTATCTGAGAGATCAAGAAAGATTATTTCTAGAAGATTTGCCTTTTCAAAAAAGAGAATTGAAACTCTTGAGAAGATAGGTTCTGACTACAAGATTACTAGAGAAAGAGTAAGACAAATAGAATCAGATGGAATTAAAAAAATCAAAAAGAATATCAATGGTTTTAAAACCAAAAAAGATTTTGATCAAATCAGTGCTTTTTTTATTGCTGAACTTGAAAAGAGTGGAGGACTTAAAAGAGAGGACTTATTTTTAGATATTTTAGGAAAGGAGGAAGATAAAAACTATATTATATTTTTACTTCATTTAATTCCTCATTGCGAAAGATTTAAAGAAGATAGTAGTGCTCATTCTTTATGGACACTTGATAAAGACAATATTTTAAAAGCTAAAGAGATTAACCAAAATATAGTAAAAGTTTTAAAAGAAGAGAAAACTCCTTTGTCTTTAAAGAAGATAGCTGAAGCTATTAATTTTGAGGGCGATATAGAAGCTTTAAGAGCTGCTATTGAGATTTCTAAAAAGATTGATATAACTATTGATAAAAAGAAATTCGGACTTATTAATTGGCCAGAAGTTAATCCAAAAACAGTAAGAGATAAAATTTATTTTATTTTAAAACACAATAAAAAACCATTACACTATAAAGATATTTCTAAGAATATTGATAGTTTGAATACAGAACTAGTTGCAACCTCTGTAAGTAATAAAAAGTTACATCCTCAAACAATCCACAATGAACTTATTAGAAACAATAATTTCGTTCTTATTGGAAGGGGTATTTACGCGCTTAAAGAATGGGGGTATAATGGAGGACAGGTAAAGGATGTTATTATAGAGATTTTAAAAAACAAAACAACTCCTTTAACTAAAGAAGAAGTAATTAGTTTAGTTTCGGAAAAAAGAATCGTAAGAGAGTCTACTATATTATTGAACCTACAAAACAAGAAAATGTTTTCAAGAGACGATCTAGGAAGATACAAAATCCGAGAAAGTTAAAATAATGGTTAATTTTTTAATAGAAACCTACTACATAATTCTCCCTTATTTAGAATTTGGCTTAGCCATAGTTTTTTCAATATGGTGGATTTTTTTGCTTTATTACGCTATAAAACTAATTCATTTTTCTTATCTTCTATGGAAGAACACAGAGTGGTTAATTGGAAATGTAAGTAGAACTTTGCTTGAAATAAAATTTCCTAGAGAGATGCTTAAACCTTTAAGAGTTATGGAGGATGTTTTTTCTGTTATTTGGGGAGCTATGTATGATCCTCCAAATATGAAAGAAGCTTATTTTGAAGGTAAGTTTCTTTTAAGTCTTTCTCTTGAAATTGTTAGTCTTGAAGGAGTCCCTCATTTTTATATGAGAATTCCTACAATGGGAAGAAAGCTTATAGAAGGAGCTATATATGCTCAATATCCAAATGTTGAGATTACGGATGCTGACGACTATACTAGACGTGTTCCTTATAATTTACCTAATAAAGATTGGGATTTATGGGGTTGTAATTTTATGCCTGTAAAAGAAGATATTTATCCAATTAAGACTTACAAAAAATTCTTTGAAGGAGGAATGGACTCGCCATATGAAGAAAAAAGAATGGATCCAATCACAGATTTGATTGAATCTTTTACTAAGATTGGAAAAGGAGAACAACTTTGGTTTCAGATTATTATTTCTTCAGCTGATGATGATGCCAATGATTATGTAAAAAGAGGAAAAGCTTTAGTTAATGATCTAAGCAAACGTCCTAAGCCAAAGCAAGATAAGTCTCTTTTTGAAAAGATGGTTGATGTTTTCTTAGGGAAAACCGAAGAAGCAAAAAAGGAAGAAAATTTACTTCCGCCAGAAATGTTTTTAACAAGTGGAGAAAGAGAGGTTGTTGCCGCAATTGAAGAAAAGGTTTCAAAGTTAGGCTATAACTGTTCGCTCAGGTCTGTTTATGTAGCGAGAAGAGAGAATTTTTTCTCACCAAACAAAATTTTACCTTTAGCTTATATGAATCAATTTGGTTCTAAAAATTTAAATAACCTTGTTCCTTGGAAAAGAACTATTACAAAAATACAGGCTCCAGATTTTTTCCAAGAAAGAAGAGTTAATATTAGAAAGAGAGATTTGTTCACTAGATATGTTAACCGAGATTCAGCTTTTTCTCCATACGGAGGAGGGAGATGTTTTTTAAATATTGAAGAAATTGCTACATTGTATCACTTCCCAGGATTAAATGTTGCACCTACTGCACAACTAGAAAGATTAGAAATAAAGAAGGCGCCACCGCCACCAACATTACCTGTTGAAGAATAAAAATTATGGATAATAAAAAAATTACATTTTTCGGACAAACTAATTTTAGAGGAGAGCAAAAGAGATTCGGTATTAGAGACGATGATAGACTTCGTCATATGTATATTATTGGAAAAACTGGTATGGGTAAGACAGAGCTTCTTAAAAATATGATTGTTCAAGATATTTTGAATGGGGAAGGGGTTGGTTTTGTTGATCCTCATGGAGATGCTGCTGAAGAAATTTTAGATTTTATTCCTGAGGAAAGAAAAAAAGATGTTGTCTATTTTAATCCTGGAGATGTTGATTTTCCGATAGCTTTTAACATTATGGAAAATGTTAATAAAGATCAAAGACATCTTATTGCTGCTGGACTTATGGGAGTGTTTAAAAAGATTTGGCCTGATGTTTGGTCTGCGAGAATGGAATATATTTTAAACAATACCATTCTTTCTCTTTTAGAAATTGAAGGATCTACTCTTCTTGGAATAAATAGGCTTTTATCAGATGCTGTTTTTAGAGAAAGTATTGTTAGTCAATTAAAAGACCCTGTTATTAAAGCTTTCTGGACACAAGAGTTCTCTAAGTATAGTCAAAAATATGAGGTAGAAGCTACTGCTGCTATCCAAAACAAGATTGGTCAATTTATTTCAACTCCTTTAATTAGAAATATTGTTGGGCAAGTAAAATCTACTATCGACGTTAGAGATATTATGGATTCTAAAAAAATTCTTATCATGAATCTTTCTAAAGGTAAAATAGGAGAGGATTCATCAAAACTTTTAGGAGCCCTTTTGATTACAAAAATTCAGCTTGCTGCAATGTCTAGGGTAGATATTAAAGAAGAAGAAAGAAGTCCTTTTTATCTTTATGTTGATGAGTTCCAAAATTTTGCTACTGAATCATTTGCAACTATTTTGTCTGAGGCTAGAAAATATAAATTATCTTTAAACTTAGCTCATCAATATGTTGCTCAGATGGATGATACGGTAAGAGGTGCTGTTTTTGGAAACATTGGAACAATGCTGGTTTTTAGAATAGGAGCCGAAGATGCAGAATTATTAAGAAAAGAGTTTTCTCCTGAATTTACAGAAGAAGATCTTGTTAATCTAGCAAGACAATCAATTTATGTAAGATTAATGATTGATGGAATAACTTCAAGACCATTTTCTGCAGAGACTCTTCCTCCAAGAAAACCTCTTGAAAACAGTTTAAGAGAGGAGATTATTGCTTTTTCAAGAGAGACTTACGGAAGAGACAAAGAAGGAGTGGATAAATTTATCGCTGACGCTATTATCACTCAAGATAATCAAAAAGAATCTAAAAAAAATATAAAAGAACTATACGATTCAAAATGTAGTTTATGTGGAAAAAGCATAAAAATACCTTTCAAGCCAGATAACGAAAGAGAGATTTTTTGTAAATCTTGTTTGAAAAAGAAAGAGGATAAGCCAGAACCTAAAAGTGTTTGTGAGAGTGTAAGCTTAGAAGAGATATCTAAAGATTTTGTTCCCGAAGAGAAAAAAAATAGTAGATTAAGTGAATTAAAAGATCTTATCCTAGGAGCTAAAAAAGAACCAACAGAAAAAGGAAAAATAGAACCTGGAGATCATATTAAATTTTAAAAGAAAAACCATGAAAAACTTAAAAGAAATTAATGTTGATAATAAAAAAGTTTTAGTAAGAGTAGATTTTAATGTTCCTTTGACTTCTGAATTAGAAGTGAGCGACACTTTTCGTATTGAGGCACATCTTGAAACTATTAAATATTTAAAAGACAATAATGCTAAAATTATACTAATTAGTCACTTAGGTAATCCTAAAGGAAGAGAAGTAGGGCTTTCTTTAAAACCAGTGGCTAAAAAACTAGAAGAAATTTCATCTTTCAAAGTTAATTTTGTAGAAGATACTTTGGGGGACAAAGTTAATAGTGCCATAAATGAAATGGAAGCAGGAGATATTCTTCTTTTGGAGAACGTAAGATTTTACAAAGAAGAGGAAGAAAACAATAGTGAGTTTGCTGCTTCTTTGGCAAGGTTAGGAGATATTTTTGTTCAAGACGCTTTTTCTGTTTGTCATAGAGACCATGCTTCTGTTTCTCAAATCTCGAGCTTTATAGAGTCATATGCGGGGCTTTTACTTGAGAAAGAGGTAAGAGTTTTAGATTCAGTAAACGAAGGGGTTAAAAGGCCTTTTGTGGCTGTAATTGGAGGAGCAAAGATATTAAACAAGACAAGTGTTATTGAGAATTTTTTAGATAAGGCCGATGTTATTCTTTTAGGAGGAATGGTTGCAAATACTGTACTTAATTTTAAAGAAATTTACGGCGAAATAAAAGACAAAGAAGTTTTTGAAGCTATTAAAAATATAGATTTTGAAAGTCCTAAAGTTATTGTTCCTATTGATGGAATAATTTCTAGAGAAAATTTTTCTAGAGTAGGCGGAGTGGAAACGATTAAAGAAGGAGAGGATATTGTTGATATTGGACCAGAGACAATTGAATATTATAAAGCTATTATTAAAAAAGCAAAGACAGTTGTTTGGAACGGTCCTATGGGAAAAATAGAAAGCGAAATTTCTGCTAAAGGGACTGAAGCAATAGCACGAATTATTTCTTCTCAAAATAATTATTCTGTTGTTGGAGGAGGAGAAACAGTTGATTTTATTAATAGTAAAAATATGAGAAAAGAGTTTAGTTTTATTTCAAGTGGAGGTGGAGCAATGCTTGATTATATTTCAGGCAAAAAACTTCCTGGAATAGAGGCTCTTAATAAACATTATGAAAGATAAGATTAGGAACATTGAAAAGGCTGCTCTTAGAATCAAAGAAGCTGTTTTAAAAGAAGAGCAGATTTTTATTTATGGTGATTCTGATATGGATGGAGTAACTTCTGTTGTTATATTAGAAGAAGCTATCAATAATTTAGCTTCTTTAAATAGAAAAAAGATTCCTAAAATTGTTGTTGCTTTTCCGGATAGAAATAATGAGGGTTATGGATTAAATAAAAAAGCCCTTACTTTTTTAAATAAAAAAAAGGGTAATAAAAAAGTTCTTTTGATTACTCTCGATTGTGGAATAACTAATGTTTCTGAAGTAAAAGAGGCGAATAAAATGGGTTTTGAGGTAATGATTGTTGATCATCATAAGGTTTTAGAAGAAATTCCTGAAGCAAAGATAATAGTTGATCCAAAACATCCATTAGATAAATCTTACTTCAAAGAATATGCTAACGCGGGGCTTACTTTTAAATTAGTAGAAGAATTGCTTGAAGATAAAATGTCTTCTTATTTAAAAAGTGATTTTATAGAGCTTGTTATGCTTGCTACAATTGCTGATATGATGGTTGAAGAGGAAGAAAATCAAAAATGGATTTATGAAGGATTGGCTAATTTAGAAAATACTCAAAGACCAGCTATTTTAGCTTGCGTAAAAGTTTTAGATCCTGTTTCTTCAAAAAGGGAATTAGTTGGGAAAATAATTTCTATTTTTAACACAATTAAAATGGAGGATCATAAAATAATTACTTATGATTTTATAAAATCTAATAACTCTGAAAAAGCAGAAGATATAGCGAGAGAATTACTTATGGATTCAGAAGAAAGGCAGGCAGAAATTAGAGCTTTAACAGAGAATTTAAAAGAAGAACTAAAATCTAGCCAATTAAATATTGTTTTTGAAGGATCTAAAAATTATAGACCAGACTATTTAGGTGCTGTAGCTTCTAGGCTTGTCGGTTATTTTAATAAGCCAGTTTTTATTTATTCTCAGAAGAAAAACTTAAGTAGGGGAACGGTTAGAGTCCCTAAAGGAATAGATGCGGTTAAGGCAATGAGTTCTTGTAAAGATATTCTGGTTGTTTACGGAGGACATGCACCAGCTGCTGGATTTACAATTAAGAATGATAAATTAGAAGAATTTAAAGAAAGGTTAATTAAATATTTTAAATAAAAATAGCAATCAGATTAATTCCGATTGCTTTTTATTGACTTTAAACAAAGTCAGCTATACCTTCTTGAGCTCTTTCTAGAGCTTTTCTTTTTGCCTCTGGCGTATGTTCTTCTGGTCTGTTTGAGTTTGTTGCGACGATACTGCCATCTGGCTTTATTTCAGAGCTTGTAATTACTCTCATACTAAAATAATCTTAACATAAAAGATTAATTTTGTCAATAGATTTGTAAATTAAACAAAAAGAGACTAAAAATTAGTCTCCGCTCTTATGTACTATTTCTTGCGGAATAGTTCAGAAGAGCTTTGTTTATACATGCGGCATCAAGGTCTAATAAGTCTTGAGGGGAGAGGGTACGAATAACCTTTTCATCAAAGAGTCCAATACTCACAATCTTAGTTGTTATTTCCTTTGTGTACTTGATCCTTCTTGCTTTCCCTTGGAAATTTTTGAGAGCAATGATAGCTTCTCTGTTTCCAACTTTTCCAGTCATTTCTATGATAGCGCATCTGATAGAGCGACATTTTGTTTCGAGAAGAATTGGGTTATACAGCAATTCTTCTAACAAGCTAGAACATTCCGGCGTTGCGAAATGTGTCATTGCGGACAACAAGCAGAAAGAATTAGTACTGTTAACTTTTTCTCTTGATATGCGTCTTCTGTATGTTTTAAGCAGTGCCGCAGAAACTACTTCTTTCGGAATGTCCTTGTTCCCAACAAGAATGTTCCTTAACTTGTAGTAGTCTTCTATTTTGCAGTCGGCGATTTGGTGTACGGTGTTTAACACGAATGAATCCATTTTCTTTACCTCTTTGAAATTTAAGCCACTGTAAAAGTAACTGTTAATATTATATAATAATTTATATAAAATGTCAATAGAAAAACCTGCTTTTGGCAGGTTTTATAACTAAGCAAGTCTATAAGCCGAATTCTGTTTAGGTGATCATCTATCTGAGACTTAAATTGCTTTAAGCCTTAAGCGAACTACTTTTTCCTTTGTA
>JAQVZN010000019.1 GCA_028708155.1 Minisyncoccota bacterium
ACTCTCCCGTAGCGTTAGCTCTAGCTCCTAAATCATATAAATAGACTGCAGCAGCAGTAAGAGCATCTTCAAAATTCCATGGATTTGGAATAGCGTGCCCAGTATATTTAGAAATATCATCTGCAACCGAATCCCAAGTATTTGGAATAAATTGAGCTGGCCCCATCGCTCCTCCGAAACCAAAAGCATCATATCCCTTTGGACAATTAATTGTTCCGTCGCTTGAAATAGTGATTGAACTCTTTTTGGCACTATAGCTTCCAGAGACACAATCAGGAATCCAACAAGAAACTGGAACTTGAGCACTGTTATAGCCTAATTTTTTCATCAAATCTACAAAAATTACTAAATCAGATTGTTCTTGTCGATAACGTGCCGTAGAACGTATTATCCTATTAACCAAGCCACCACTAGTATAGTAATTTCCATCTGGTTGTCTATATCCAGAACCGGAACCAGAAAAAGTTCCTCCGCCAGTTTTAAAATCAGTAATATAGCATCTACCAACATTTCTACCAAGCGCTGATTCTTGAGAAATAATACCTAAAATGTAAGCAGGTCTCACTCCTACTTTAGGCCCTATTGTTTGAGCTAAGGCAAGAAGAGTTCCAAAATCAGGTTGTTCTTGACCTGGTAAAAGACCTACTAATTGAATTAATCTTTTTTCTACTTCTGCTTGCTTACTTTCTATGTCTTTCTTGGCAGCTAAAGTTTCTTGATACTCTTGTTCTGTTATTGAATAAAGATATTCTTGTTCTTTTTTAGCTTCTTCAGAAGCGCTTTTTTGTGTTTTTTGAAGCTCAACATAACTTTCTTGTTCTCCTTTTTTAATTTCTAAAGATTCTCTTTCTTCATTTAATTTTGTTTGCAAAGATTGATAATCATTTAAAATATCTTGATTTTTATTATTTAAAATTTCAAAATAAATAAAATTATCAAAAAAACTAGAAATAGAACCAGAAGTTAAAAATATTTCAAGAGCACTTTTTTCTCCATTTTCATAAATTGCTTGGAGAATAAGAGCAATCCTCTTTTTCTGCTCTTCAATTTCTTCTTTTGTAGTCTCAATATTAGCTTCCGTATCAATTATTTTATAACCCAAACTCTTAATAGTTAAATTAGATTGATATATTTGATTATTTAATCCGCTAATTCTATTTTTAATTTTATAGATTTCATATTCTAATGTTTCCTTTTCTCCCGCCTTTTGTTCTAAATTATCATCAGCAATATTTTTCTTTTCTTGCAGATAAACCTGACACTTCTCAAGCAATTCTTGAAAATCTTTTTTAGAAAATTCACTTTCTTTCTGATCTAAAACAGTCGAATTTTCACATATTTGAGTTAAATCAATATTTGGATCAATAGCAGCTATAGAAAAAGCAGGAATAAAAAATATTATTCCCACTAATCCTATAAAATATTTAATTAAATTCCTATTTTGCTGGTTCTTCTTTTTCATTTTCCTTTGGAGCTTCTGCTTGAGGGGCAGCTTCTACTTCAGCCTTTACCTCAACTACACTCGCTATAATTTCGTCTTTATTTGTTATAATTTTAACCTTACTTCCTAAATCAATACTTGAAACTTTGATCGCGTCAGCGAAAGTTAAAAGAGTTGATACATCAACTTCAACCTTATGTGGCAATTCGTTTGGAAGCGCTTTAACGTGTAAAATTTTTAAGTTATGAATTAATGTTCCTCCAAGAGCAACTGCTGGAGCAGTTCCTTTTAATTCTACTGGAACTTCTGCTTCAACCTCTTGTTTTAAGTTTGGACTATAAAAATCAATGTGAATAAATTTACCTAACATTGGATCATTTTGATAATCATAAACTAGAACTGGGTATTTTTTGTTATCAACTTCAAGATCAATTAAAGAAGTTTCACCAGCTTCTTTATATGTTTTTTTAAAATCTCCCTCTTTTATTTTAAGTAAAATATTCTCTTTTATTTCAGGACCATATAGTACTGCTGATATATACCCTTCACCACCTACATTTTCTTTTTTTTCTCTTAATTCTGCTTTTAATGAATACATAATCTTTTCTATTAATTTATTACTCTTCTATGATAGCATTTTATTGAATATTTTCAAGTTTCTTTGAAAGTATTTCTCTTGCTTTATCTGGATTTATTTTTCCTTTTGATTTTGCCATTATTTGTCCTATTAAAAATTGAAAACTAGCTACTTTACCATTTTTATAGTCTTCTACGGCACTAGTATTAGATTCTAAGACATTTTCTATAATCTTGTCAACCTCATCTTCATTATCAATTTGCTTTAACCCTCTATCTTCAATAATATGAGATGGATCTTTTTTAAGATCATACATATCTTTCAAAACAACCTTAGCAATCTTACTGTTAATCTCTCCCATAAAGATAAGAACAATAAATTCAGCAAAATTTTCAGGAGTAATTTTTTCACTAAAATCAATAATTTTCCCTTCAGCTAATCCAATCAAATCGGAAGTTAAATAATTGGTAGTTAGTTTAACTAAATCAAAATATTTACTTTGATCTATTTTTTTATGTTGCATCCAATTTAAAAGCTCTGTAGCTATTTTTTCAAAATATTCCCCAAAATCTCTATTTTCTATAAAAACTTCTATAATTTTAAAATCCTTTAATCCATACTCTACCTCTAGCCTTAATCTTTTCTCTTGAGGTAACTCTGGAATTTCACAATTAAGTTCTTGAATTCTTTCTTCGCTTATTTCAAGTGGTGGTAAATCTGGTTCAGGAAAATATCTATACTCATGACTATCTTCTTTAGATCTTTGACTTAAAGTAACCTGTTTTTCATCATTAAAACCTCTTGTTTCTTGAACAATCCTTTCTCCCTCATCTAATAATTTAGTTTGTCTTTCTATTTCAAACAAAATAGCCTTTTCTATAGTTTTAAATGAGTTTAAGTTTTTAACCTCTACTTTTGTTCCTAGTTCCCTTTCACCCTTTTCTTTTAAAGACAAATTAACTTCTATTCTCATCTCTCCTTTCTCCATATTAGCGTCAGAAACATTCAAATATCTTGCTATTAATTGTAATTCTTTAGCAAAATTAATAACTTCTTCTGCTGAGCTAAAATCAGGTTCTGTTACAAGCTCAATCAAAGCAAGTCCAGCTCTATTAAAATCAACCATTGAAGTTCCATCAACGCTATGAACAAGTCTTCCTGCGTCTTCTTCTTGGTGCAATCTATTAATTCTTATTAATTTAACTCCTTTTTCGGTTTTAATATCAAGAAAACCCTCCTTGCAAATAGGATAATCAAACTGAGAAATCTGATAACCTTTTGGAAGGTCTGGATAAAAATAGTTTTTTCTATCAAATTTAGTGTAATTAGAAATTTTAGAATTTAAAGCAAGTCCTAATTTAATAATATTATTTATTGCTTGCTTATTAATTTGAGGAAGTGTGCCTGGGTGCCCCATACAAATAGGACAAACGTTAATATTTGGCCTTCTCTCGTCAGGATCATTCAAACAAGAGCAAAACATTTTGCTTTTTGTTTTAGATTCAAGATGAATCTCTAATCCTATAACAACGTCGTATTTGTTATTTTTTTCCATAAATTTTCATTATTTTAACTCCTGAACTTGTTCCAATAATATCTGCCCCCGCTTTTATCATTAAAGAGGCGTCTTCTATTGTTTTTATATTTCCAGAAGCTTTAATTAAAAGCCCTTTTGCGTTTTTCTTCATGAGTTTTATGTGTCTCTCCTTCTCTTCCATTTCTCTATTTTCAAGAGGATCTTTTCCAGTAGCTGTTTTGACGCAGATTGCTCCAGCTTCTTTTACAAGACTAGAAACTTTAGCAATTTCTTCATCAGTTAAATAGCCACTTCCGATAATAACTTTTGTATCTCCTATTTTACAAATCGCCTTTAAATCTTTTAAAACTTTAGCCCATCTTTCGTGTTTTACATCTGGAATATTAACAACCACATCTAAATCATCTGCACCGTCCTTTATCGCTTTTTTGCAAATTTTAATTTTATCTTTCAAAGGAGAGTCACCAATAGGTTCATCAATTAAAACAACAACTTTAATGTTAGTATCTTTTAATTCTTTCTTAGTTAGCTTAACCCATTTTGGATTAACACAAACCCCTCTGAAGTTATACTCTTTAGCTTCACTGCAAGTTTTAATGATATCTTCTCTTTTAACTCCTTTTCCTATTTTTGTGTGATCTATATATTGATTTATTTCTTTTTTCATATTATTAAAAAACGTATTTAATTTCTTTGAAATTATCTCTAAATTCAATAACTTTATCTTTAACTTGTTTATTATTAACAACAATATCAAATATAAATTCGGCAATTTGTTCCATCTCTTCTTCTTTCATACCATATCTTGTCATTTCTTGCACCCCTATTCTAATTCCGTTAGGATTATCAGGGTCATCTGTGCTATCATGAGGAATAATATTTTTATTTAAAATAATATTCTGATCTTCTAATTTATCAGCAACAATCTTTCCTCCTCCATTTTTTGAAACATTTAGAAGCACCTGATGAGTTTGAGTATAACCCTTACTCTTTCCTATTACTTCAAATCCTAATTCGTCTAGCTTTTTAGCTAAAGCTTTTGCATTTTTAATAATTTGACTAGTATATTCTTGTCCAAATTCTTGCATTTCTCTCAAAGCAACATATAAGCAAGGAACTCTATGTAAATGATGATTTGAAACAAATCCAGGAAATACTTTGTTTTGTATTCTTGTTTTTAATTTTTCGTCATCAAGATTAGCTAAAATAATTCCTCCTTGTGGTCCTGGGAAAGTTTTGTGAGTAGATGAAGTTACAATATCTACACCTTCTTCAAAAGGATTTTGAAAATTTGAAGAAGTAATTAATCCAAAAACATGTGCGGCATCATAAACCATCTTTGTTTGAACTTCATTACAATATTTTTTAAGCTCTCTTATTGGTTGAGGAAATAAAAGTACAGAACCTCCAAGTACAATAAACTTAGGTTTAGTCTCTAATATTTTTTCTCCAGTTTTTTCAATATCAATTTCTAAATTTTCTGGGTTATAAGTAACGTGTTCTATTTCATATTTAAGCATTCCTATCGCTCCTCCTTTTTCATGAGAGATATGAGAACCGCCATCGATTCCTAAAGTCATAACTGTTTCTCCTGGCTTAGCTAAAGCTGAAAAAACAGAATAGTTAGCAAGAGTTCCAGAAGTTGGCCTAATATCAACAAAATTAACCTTAAAATGTTCTTTAAAAGCTTTTTCTGTAATATCCTCTATTTGATCAACATACTTAAGCCCTTTATAATATCTTTTAAAAGGTAATCCTTCGGCATATCTATGCATTAAGTCTGAAGTATATAATTTTTCACAAATAGGAGACATTGTATTTTCAGAGGCAATTAAGTTAATACAATTTCTTCTCCAATTATTATGTTCATTTACTAAATCAATAATTTTTTCCATATTTTTTTAGCCTTCCCATGAAGCCCATTTTTTAAATAATGCTTCTTGGACTTCAATGGCTCTGCTTTTATTAAATTTATTAATATTAACCCCCGCTCTTATTTGTTTCCTTGTTGGAATAAAAATATCTGTTTCTGCTCTAAAAGGACATATTGGATAAGATTTTAAAGGCTCTCCCTCTCTAACTCCTGTTACGTTACTCTCTGGACATACTTTTAAATTATAACCTCTACATCCAACATGACCTCTAATAATTGGCATTGCTTCAATTAAATTAAAATATAATTGTCCAGCGAGACATCTCATTTCAGGAGAAGATCTAACACAAGTTCTTAATCCTAAAAAGTTCAAACAAGATCTTAAGTTCATTGTAAAGTGATATATTCCTACTGCCTGACAAAATGGTAAAACATATCTTGCAGACTCTCTTGGAGTTCCCTCCTCAAGCATTCTTTCATAATTAGAAAGAGAATTCTCTACTACTTTCAAAAACTTTTCCTCTTCTTCTTTATTATTTAAAATATGCCAAGGAATAATAACTTCGTACATACTTTCTTCCCTCTGATACATTTTATCTACTTTAATATATCTTGTAGAATAACCACTATGAGAAGACATTCTATGCTCTAATAATTCTGGAGCATTTCCTTTAGTCATCTTAATATCAAATTTAATAATGATGTGTTCAAGTGAAGAACCATAATCATTTTCAATAATCATTTTAAAGATATCTTCTCCTTGAATTTCAGCAGGAACTCCACTCATTTTGGCTGAATAAGCCACTTCCTCCCAAGCTTTTTCTCCTCCTTGAACTCTAAAATTCCAAATTTCTGGTTTAACGGCTTGTATTTTCATAGTTTGTTAATTATATTATCAAAAACCTCATTAATTGGTTTCTCTCCATTTATTATTTCCCATTTACAAAATATTTGTTCTTTAGCAATTTTTAAATATTGCTCTCTAATAGTTTTCATGAAAATTAAATTTCCTTCATTTCTATCTAATTTTTCAAAACCTTCTTTTTCAAAAGACTTTCTTCTTTGAGATTCTTCTCCAGAAATATCTAAAAGTATGCAAACATCAGGAACTGGAAGCTCAAACATTTCATTAAGTTTCAATATCTTATTTAGATTATCTTCCTTGTCTAAGCTTTGAAAAACTATCGTTGAAGTAAAATAACGATCACAAATAACATTTTTTCCTTCTTTTAAAGCTCTAAGAATTTCTTGTTTAAATTGCAAAATATCAGCGAAATAAATTAAAAGTTCAACACTTTTTTCTTCATAAACAACTCTCTTGTGTAAAAAATTATCAACAATATCTCCTGTTCCTGTTCCGTAAGCAGGAAAAGATAAAAAAAGAACATCTTCTTTTCCAAAATGTTTTTGAAGAAGATTTGTTTGTGTTTGTCCGCCACAACCATCAATACCTTCTATTACAATAAATTTTCCCATAAAAATTAATCTTTACCTTCTAATTTACTCTCTTGAGGATGTTCTTGAGAGACATATTTAGCCCCCTCTTTTTTATAGTATGGCTTACTTGTCGGTGTTTTTAATTCTTGAAAAACTAACTGACAGATTCTAGTTCCTGGATAGATAAGCACTGGAATCATTCCAATATTTTCCATTTCTAAAACTATTTTACCCTTAAATCCTGGGTCTATATGTCCAGCAGTTGAGTGAATAACTATTCCTAGTCTTCCCAAACTTGAACGGCCATCAATTCTTGCGGCAATATCGTCAGGAAGAAAAACTTCTTCCATAGTTATTCCTAAGATAAACTGATGTGGGTGAAAAACAAAAGGCTCATCCTCCTTAAGAGTAATAAGCCTAGTTGTTCCCAAAGAAGAATTTACGTCCCTAGTATCAATAAAAGATCTTTTATTGTCTTCAAAAACTTTAAATTCATTTCCAAGCCTCAAATCAAGCGAAGCAGAACCTAACTGTTTTTCATAGTTAGGCTCTGGGGTGATGATAATTTTTTTGTCATCAATATATTTTTGAATATCTCTATCTGATAAAATCATTTAATCTACAACTTCAACACCTAGTGATCTTGCTGATCCTTCAAGGATCTTTAAAGCTCCTTCCATGTCATTTGCATTTAAATCTTTCATCTTTCTTTCAGCTACTTCAACTAATTGAGCTCTTGTTATTTTAGCAACCTTCTTTTTGTTTGGTTCTGAAGATCCTTTTTCTAAACCTAAAGCTTTTTTAATTAATTGAGATGCTGGTGGTTCTTTTAAGATGTAGTCATAACTTCTGTCATCGTAAACAATAATTTCTACTGGGATTTTAAACCCCATATTGTCTTTTGTGTCTGCGTTAAATTTTTGACAGAATTCAGCCATATTCATTCCTGTTGGAGCAAGTGCTGGTCCTACTGGAGGTGCTGGGTTTGCCTTTCCTGCTGCTATATGTAATTTTACTATTTTTTTAATTGTTTTTGCCATATTATAATTTACTTATCTGAAGAGAATCTAATTCAAGCGGTGTATCTCTTCCAAACATATTAATTAATACTTTAACCTTTCCTTTTTCTTTATCTATTCCTGATACCTTACCATCAAAATCTTTAAATGGTCCATCAATAATTTTAACAGTATCTCCTTTTTTAAAATCAATATTAAACTCTGGTTCGTCCGCATTCATTCTTTTCTTAAGAGCGCTAATTTCTTCCTCTGATACTGGAAGAGGAACAGTCCCTGATCCAACAAAACCAGTAACGTTTGGTGTGTTTCTTACTACGTACCAAGAATCATCAGTTACAATCATTTCAACAAGAACGTATCCAGGATAAATTTTTTCTTCTATTGTTTTCTTCTTACCATTCTTAATTTTAATCTTCTTTTCTTTTGGAACGATTATATTAAAAATCTTATCGTCCATAGAAAGCGATTCTATTCTCTGTTTTAATCCTTTTGCAACCGCATCTTCGTAACCAGAGTAAGTATGAAGAACATACCATCTTCTTTCATTTGTTGTCTGTTGTTTTGACATAATTATTTAATAATATAATTTTCTAATACGTGAAAAAATACAAGATCAAGCAACCCTAATATAGCAGCTACAATAAATGAAAAAACTATAACATTAGTTACATACTTTATAGTTTCTTGCTTTGTAGGCCAAGTTACTTTTTTAAGCTCTCTTACAATATCTTGTGCAAAATTTCCTTTGTTATTCATAGAATTACAATAACAAAAAGGTTAAAAAATGTCAATTTATATTATTTAATAAATTTATTTCATCTGCTGTCAAGGCTCTGTTGTATATGCGCACATCATCAATAGTTCCTTTATAATAATTATCAGCTCTTGCTATCCATATTGGAAAAGCATTATTAAAAACCGCAGGAGTTCCTTGAACATTAAAAAAACTTTTTCCGTCAGAATAAAATGTTTCCTTTCCAGTAGCATCTAATGTTATAGCTACATGATGCCAAGTATCAGGATCGTATGACTGAGGTAAATCAGCCGAAGGGCATAAAGCATAATAAGATGAAAAATGAATTCTGCCAACAGTTATTCCATCTATAGAATAAGTATAAAAATTATAATCTCTTGTCGGGCTACCTTGTTTACTTAATAAATTTCGATGCCCAGGGCCCATAGTCAAAGGAGTTTTAATCCACATTGCAATTGTAAATTGATTAACATCAAACGATACGTTGTGGGGAATAGCAATATAATCATCTACCCCATCAAAACTCATCGCCGTATTTGTATTACCATCAACTCCTTCTTTAAAAATTGAGCCAATTATGTTTCCATTGTTTGAATAAGAACTCATATCAAACAAAGTACTCCCATTACTCGACCTAATAGATAAAGGAAAATAAGCAACCAAATTATTAAAAGATGGGACCTCTCTCACTTTTTCAATATCAGAATTAATTTCAAAAGACCGATTCGAATCAGTATTTTTAGATGCATAAATTACAAAAAAATTTCCAGAAGAAGACGTCTTGTAATATATATCATCTGTAATTACCGGAAGATCTAAAACAGATTTTAAAGTATTACAACTTGTTTTGAGATTGCAAGCAATGTTTTCTATTGGAAAAGAATCTAAAGAATTTGTTTTTAAAATTTTACTTATACTTAATATAGTAGATTCTATTTTCACATCCTTTGCATTATTAATATGATTATTTAGATTAACAACAATAAAACCAGATAAAATACCAACGATTACAATAACTATAAGTAATTCAATTAAGGTAAAAGATCTTTGTTTCTGCATACTTTTATATATCTAAGTTTTTAACATCTTTAGCTGAAAGTTGAATAAATCTTTTTCTTGGAGCAACTTCTTTCCCCATAAGCATATCAATAATTTTATCAGCTTCTTTAGCATCTTCAATTTGAACACG
>JAQVZN010000020.1 GCA_028708155.1 Minisyncoccota bacterium
GCATTGAAGCTGCTGAAAGCGAATTTTGAATACATGATCTTACCACTTTTGTAGGATCAACTATTCCCGCTTCATACATATTAACAAATTTATCGTTAAGAGCATCGTAACCTTCTTCAAAAGGAAGTTTTTTAACTTCGGCTACTATTACTGCCCCATCTTTTCCTGCATTATCTGCAATTTTTCTAATTGGCTCCTCTAAAGTTCTTTTCATAATCTCTACTCCAATTTGCTCTTCTTTATTAAGCTTTAAAGAATCAAGGACTTTTTGACATCTTAATAATGCGGTTCCTCCCCCAGGAACAATTCCTTCTTCAATGGCAGCTCTAGTTGCTGCAAGCGCATCTTCTACTTTATGTTTTCTAGCTTTTTGCTCAATTTCTGTAGCGGCCCCTACTTTAATAATTGCTACCCCTGAAGTAAGCTTCCCTAATCTTTCTTGCATTTTTTCCTTATCAAATTCTGATTTTGTATTTAATATTTGAGCTTTAATTTGCTTAATTCTTGCTTCTATAGCTTCTTTTTCTCCCTTTCCTTCTGTAATAATAGTATTATCTTTAGTAACAACAACTCTTCTCGCTGATCCAAGCATTTCAAGATCAATGTCTTCTATTTTAATACCAAGCTCACTTGAAACAACTTTTGCTCCTGTAACAATAGCAATATCTTCAAGCATTTCTTTTTTTCTATCTCCAAAACCAGGAATTTTAGTAGCAATTAAATTAAAAGTTCCTCTAAGCTTATTAACAACAACTGTTGCTAAAGCCTCTCCTTCAAATTCTTCAGAAACTACTAAAATATCCTTTTTCCCAGTTTCAATAACTTTTTCAAGTACTGGTAAAATTTCTTTAATAGAAGATATTTTCTTATCAGTTACTAATATATATGGATTATCTAAAACCGCCTCCATTCTCTCTGGATCAGTCACCATATATGGAGAAACATATCCTTCATCATATTGTAATCCTTTTACAATTTCTTTATCTATACCTAGTTTTTGAGATTCTTCAATTGAAACTGGTCCATCTATCCCAATCTCAGCAATCGTACTCGCAATTAATTTACCTAATTCTTCATTCTCTGCAGAAATTGTAGCCACCTGAGCATATTTTTCTTCAGTATCAATTTTTTTAGACATTTTCTTAAGTTCTGCAACTACTGCTTCTGCTGATTTTTCTAACCCTCTTTTAATTGCCAGAGGATTAGCTCCAGCGGTAACATTCTTTAATCCTTCTCTAATTAAAGTCTGAGCAAGTAAAGTTGCTGTTGTTGTTCCGTCTCCCGCAACTTCATTAGCTTTTTCCGCTACTTGTTTAACTAAGTCTGCTCCCATGTTTTCAACCTTATCTTCAAGTTCAATTTCTTTAGCAATGCTTACTCCATCGTTAGTTATTGTTGGTCCTCCAAAAGAACCTGAAAAAACAACGTTTCTTCCTTTTGGTCCCAAAGTAACAGTAACTGCGTCCGCTAATTTATCTACTCCTGTTTTTAATTTTTTTCTTGCTTCTTCGTTATAAAAAATTTCTTTTGCCATATTTTTATTCTTCAATTATAGCCAAAATATCATCTTGACTAACTATTAAGTATTCTTTATTAGAGATTTTTGCAGAAGTAGGTCCATACTTTGAAAAAATAACCTTATCTCCTACCTTAACTTCTATTTTTTCATCAGATCCGATAGCAATAACTACTCCTTGATCTGGCGATTCTTCACTTAAACTTGGAAGAACAATTCCTGATTTAGTTTTTTCTTCAGGCTTTATCGCTTCAATAATAATATGATTTGTTAATGGTTTTAATTTCATAGATTTAATATTTTAATTAATTAGCAGTTACGACCCTATACTGCTAATTCTAATCCTTTTTAGAAATTTGTCAAATCAACCTATTGAGTAATTTTTTGCAGAAAAAGCACATTCAGATAAAAATATCTTTTTAAATGGCATAACAGAATTAATTTCATAAAAAACTAAAATTGCCTCACGATAATCATCTTCATTAACATTACGATAAGAAAGAGGTAAAAAATTATGAGCTAACAAAATAGCATTTGCTATAAAACGACTAGTTCTTTTGTTCCCATCAGAAAAAGGTTGAATATAACTAATTCCAAGCAAAGAAATAAAGGCTTTTTCATAAGGATTTTTAATTCTTGCAACAGTCTTAATCAAAGATTCTAAGGCATCATTAATTTGGTATTTATTATCTAATGGTTTATATATTGAGCCTGCAATTCCAACCATATCCTTTCTTATCCCTGAGGATATATCTAAATCTTTAGTTAAAATCCTGTGTAAATCTTCTATATTCTTTTTTGTTAATATTTTAAATTGCGCCCTATTATTATAAATAAAATTAAAAGCGTTCTTATGATTTAATATCATTTGAGCCTCTATTTCTGTTTTACTCTCTGCCCTCTTATTTTCTAAAATTAATTTTGCCGTATCAATTAAAGTATAAGTATTTCCCTCAATCTTTGACGACTTCCAAGAGAGTTCAATGAGAAATCTTTCTAGCTCTTTTTTTTGAATTGTTGAAGAAAGTCCTTTAGTTCGTTCTTTGTATTCTTTGTTGTTTTTTTCTAATTCTTTTATCTCATCAATATTAAAAACATCTTCTTTTAAAGAATCAAATAAATTAAAATTAAATTGAGTTAATCCATATCTTTCATTGAGATCAAAAGAACAATATTCTTTTGCATCTATTTCAATAAAAACTCTTCCTAAATCATTTATATTATAGACTACAGATCTTCCGGCGCCACTTGTATTTAAAAAACCAAGAGCTACCATTTTCGACAACAATCTTTTTACCGTCACTAAAGATGTTTTTTCTCCCACCTTAAGTAATTCTGCAAAAACACCAGAAGAAGAAATATCTTTATTTTTAAAAATAATATTAATTATTTTTTTTTCTTTTAAATTCATCATATTCGTATCATTATTATACCATAATCGTATCATAATGATACGATTTAAGCAATAGCTGATACAAATAAGTTGACTTTATTACTTCTTTATATTATCATTATGTTAATGATAGCAAACCTCATTACTAAAATATTGGTTGGAATAGTTTCGACGGGACTAGCTGTGTATTTTATAGATGGAGTAACTACAGATGGTGATATAAAAACCATCTTATTTGTAGGAATACTAATTGGTTTGTTGTTATTTTTCTTGAAGCCAATTCTTCAAGCAATAACTTTCCCGATAAGAGTAATTACTCTAAATCTTTTCACAATCGTTATATTAATGGCCTTAATCTGGGTAGCTGATATTTTCTTTCCTAAAAGTCAATTTGAAATCTACGGAATAACAAACTTGCTATACTTTTCATTAATTGTTTGGGGAACAGAAATTATTACTTCTTTCGTAAAAAAATGAACAACATATTATTAATCACACAAGGAATCGTTGCCATCTTAATTATTATTTTAATATTAATGCAACAAAGAGGAACAGCATTAGGCTCTGCTTTTGGTGGAGGCAGTGAAACTTACTCTACAAGAAGAGGCGCACAAAAGAAAATATTGATTATAACTATTATTCTTGTAATTGTTTTTTTAGGTTTATCTCTTGCCAATTTAATATACTAAAATGTCTTTTAAGATAAAAACACCCTCTTTTAACCAGTGGGTACAATCATTTAAAGCTTTTACTTTAATAGAAAAAGTTCTTTTCTTAATTTTTTTTATTGCCTTTGTTTCTTCAGTTATTTTTTCTATAAATAGTTTTTATAATAAAAATACAGAAACTGTTCCTGCTCAAGGAGGAAGTTTTAAAGAAGGACTTATTGGACAGCCAAAACATATTAACCCTATCTATAGTCCAAGCTCAGATGTTGATAAAGATCTTGTAGAGCTTGTCTATTCTTCTTTAGTTAAATATGGAGAAAACGGAGAAATAGAAAACGATTTAATTGAAAATTATAGTTTTTCTAATGATGGAAAAACCTTTGATTTCAAAATTAAAGAAAATGTTTTTTGGCACGATAAAGAAAAACTTACCTTAGATGATATCGCTTTTACTTTAAATATCGTTCAAGATGCTGAGTATTTAAGTCCTTTAAGAGCAAGCTTCCTTGGAATTACCCTTGAAAAAATGTCTGACTACGAAGGAAGATTTAAATTATCAGAAGCTTATGGAGGTTTTTTAGAAAATCTTATCACTTTAAAAATAATTCCTAAACATATTTTTGAAAATATTCCTGCTCAAAATTTTGCTTCAGACGAAAATATTAATCTTTTATCACCAATCGGATCAGGTCCTTATAAAATATATAAAGTAAAGAAAAACGGCTCTGTCCACAGTATTCAATTAAGAGCTAACAATAATTATTATGACGGAAAACCTTACGTCAAAGATATTTATTTCTATTTCTATTCTTCTGAAGAGGAACTTGAAAATGCTCTTTTAAAAGGACAAATTGATAACGCTCATTTATCTTCTAAAATAGATTATCCAAATATTTCTTTAATTACTCCTAATTATTTTGGAATATTTCTAAATACTAAAAATGAAATTTTAGAAAATAGCGAAATTAGAACAGCCTTAAGTTTGGCCATTGATAGAGATAAAATATTAAATGAAATTCTTTTAGGCGAAGGGTATAGCTTATCTTCACCAATTCTTTCCCCTTTTTATGGTTTAGAAGATAATAAAATAAATCAAAACATAGAGGAAAGCATTTCTATCCTTGAAAATAATGATTATGAACTTAACGAAGAAAATATTCGTGTTCAATCAATAGAAAAAGTTAATAATGAAAACATAAGCCAAGATTTAGTTTATGGAAGTAGCGGAGTTCAGGTTAGAAGACTTCAGGAGTGTTTATCTAACTTCCCTGAAATATACGAAAGTCAAAAAATCACTTCTTATTTTGGAGAAGAAACAAAAACAGCGGTTATTAAATTTCAAGAAACTTACGCAGATGAAATTCTTACTCCTAACAATTTAACTAGTGGTAATGGAAAAGTAGGCTTATCAACAAGAACAAAATTAAACGAACTTTGCTACAAAGGAGAAAGTACGGAAACAAAACTAGAATTCACTTTAAAAACAACTAATTATTCTATTTTGTCAAAAGTAGCCGAAAACATTAAAAACGATCTTGCTCAGATAGGAGTTAAAGTAAATATAGAAACTTACGACAATACTCAAATAAAACAAATAATCAGAGAAAGAAATTATGATATGATTTTATTTGGAGAAAAATTAATGTCTATGCCAAACTTATTACCTTATTTCCATTCATCACAAATATTTGATCCTGGACTTAACTTAAGCGTTTGGCAAAACGAAGACGCAGATAACATCCTTGAAAAAATCAGATTATATTATAATTTTAATGAAGAATTAATTAGTGACTTGAAATCTTTTGAAGAAATATTTTTTGAAGAAAATCCAGCAATATTGCTCTACTCTCCAAACTATATTTATTATGTATCAGATAAAATAAAAGGATTCTCAACAAACAAACTAATTACCCCTTCTCAAAGATTCAGTAACATTACAAAACTTTATATTGAAACTAAAAAAGTATGGAAATAAAACCACGAATTAGATTTGCAAAAGATATGGAAGAAGTTCTTTTAAGTAAGGATTATGATCCAAACGAAGAACTTTATTATATGTTTAGAGGGATAGACACAAAAGAAGGGATACGATACGATATAACAGAAATACCTCCTAAAACAATCGGAGAAGAATTCGTAAAAACAAAAGGACATTATCACGATGATTTTCAAGAAGTATATATTGTACTTGAAGGAGAAGCTATCTTTCTTATGCAAAAAGGAAGAGATGAAATAGAAGACGTCTATTTTGTTTATGCTAGAAAAAACGATGTTGTTTTAATCCCTTTCGGATATGGACACATCACCATTAATCCATCTACAGCTGATTTGAAATTAGGAAATTTTGTTTCAAGCGATTGTGGTCATGATTATGAATCAATTCAAATTAAAAACGGAGCCGCCTATTTTTATACTAAAAATGGATGGATAAAAAATAATAAATACAGCAAGGTACCAGAAATAAGAGAAGAAAAACCTCTTTCTGAATTACCAAATAATATAGAAAAAATTTGCACTAAAAAAAATTAATATGGAAACAATAAAAACAAAACAAACAGAACCCTACCTTAAAGTTATTCCTTTAGGAGGGCTCGGAGAAGTAGGAAGGAATATGACCCTTCTTGAATATAAGGACTCAATCCTTGTAATCGATATGGGGTTTAGAATGCCTGAAGAAGGTATGCCTGGAATTGATTACATCATTCCAAATATCGCCTATCTTACTAAAAATAAAAAATATAAAAACATTGTAGGAGTCGTCTTTACGCACGGACACTACGATCACATTGGAGGAGTCCCATATATTATGGGAAGAATTGGAAATCCGCCTATATACGCTAGCCCTCTAACAAGAGGAATTATTCTAAAGCGTCAAGAAGAAATTCCAATGCAACCAAAATTAAAAATTACAGAAGTTAAGGATGGGTCAAAAATAAATCTTGGGCCATTTAAAGTTGAATTCTTTAGACAAACTCATACCATTCCTGACAACTTAGGACTATTTATAGAAACACCGGTAGGAAATATTTTACATACTTCTGATTTTAAGTTTGATAAATATCCTGTTAACGAAGAACCAACTGATTTTGCTAAACTTAAAACTTTAGGAAGTAGAGGTATTACCCTTTTAATGTCAGATTCAACTGGAGCAGAACAAGAAGGACATTCTCTATCAGAAAGAGAAATTAATAAAAATCTAGGAGAAATTTTCAAAAAAACAAAAGGAAGAATCATCGTTGCTACTTTCTCTTCTTTGATTAATAGACTTCAACAAATAATAACTTTATCTGAAAAGCATGGAAGAAAAGTGGCTATTGTTGGTCATTCAATGAAAACAAATGTTTGGATTACTAAAGAATTAGGACTCCTAAAAGCTAAGAAAGGAACTATTTTAAAAAGACCTAGTGATGTAAATAATTACAAAGATGAAGAAGTAACTATTATGTGTACCGGAGCCCAAGGAGAAGAAACTTCTGGTCTTATGAAAATTGTGCTAAAAGAACATCCTACCGTTTCTATTAAAAAAGGAGATACCATGGTGTTTTCTTCATCTGTTATTCCAGGAAACGAAAGAGCTGTTCAATCACTTAAGGACGACTTATTAAGACAAGATGCCATTATTTATCATTATGGTATGATGGATATTCATGCTGGAGGACATGCTAAACAAGAAGAATTAAAAGAAATGATGCAAATCATGCGTCCTAAATTTTTTATGCCCGTACACGGACAATATTCCATGCTTGTCGCTAACGCTAGACTAGCCGAAGAATGTAATATTAAAAAAGAAAATGTTCTTGTTATTGATAATGGAAACATTATTAATCTTCAAAAAGATAAAGCTTACATTGACACCAAAGAAGTTCCTGCAAACTACGTTATGGTTGATGGACTTGGAATTGGAGATGTAGGAGAAGTAGTTTTAAGAGATAGACAAGTTTTAGCAGAAGATGGAATCTTTGTTGTTATCGCTATTGTTAACAAAAAAACTGGAAAAGTACAAACTTCTCCAGATATTATTTCAAGAGGTTTTGTTTACTTAAAAGAATCGCAAGATCTTCTAAAAGAAACAAGAAGAAGAGTTGTTATGGCAATTGAAGGAGCTACTGGATCAGGTAAAATCGTAAACTGGACCTACATGAAAGATAAAGTAAGAGATGACATTGGAGACTTCTTATTCAAAAAGACAGAAAGACGTCCAATGGTATTACCAGTAATAATTGAAGTATAAACATATGAAAATATTTAGTGCTGTCCGTCCAACAGGCGGAATCCATATCGGAAATTATTTAGGAGCGATTAATCAATGGATTAGTCTTCAAGAAAATAATGACTGCTATTTTGCTATTGCTGATCTCCATGCAATAACTACCCCATATGATCAAAACACTTTAAAAGATAAAATTTTTGAACTTGCTGTTACTTACCTTTCTCTTGGAATAGATCCTCAAAAATGCGCTTTCTTTATTCAATCTAAAGTAAGAGAACATACTGAACTTGCTTGGCTTATTGGAACAATTGTTCCTGTAGGAGAACTTCAAAGAATGACTCAATTTAAAGATAAGGCTACTCAGCATAAAGAATATGTTAATGCTGGACTATTGAATTACCCTATTTTAATGGCTGCTGATATTTTACTCTATAAATCAGGAGGCGTTCCTGTTGGAAAGGATCAGAAACAACATGTTGAATTCGCAAGAAATGCCGCAGAAAAGTTTAATAAACAATTCGGAGAATGTTTCCCTATTCCAGAACCATTGATAGAAGAAAAACAAGCCAATATTATGTCTTTGAAAGACCCTTCAAAAAAAATGTCTAAATCTGGAGATCAAAAAGGATGCATTAACATCTTTGAAGAAGATGACAGTATAAGGAAAAAAATTATGTCCGCAGAAACTGATACTGGCTCAGAAATTAAATATGATCTTGAAAATAAAAAAGGCATTTCTAATCTTTTGTCTATTTATTCTGCTTTTTCTAAGATAGAAATTCCTCTTATAGAAAAGAAATATGAAGGGAAAAAATATGCTGAATTTAAATCAGATTTAGCCGATTTACTTATTTCAAAACTTAGCGAATTTAAAGAAAAAAGATATTCTTATTACAAGAATCCAGACTTAGTTTACAATATGCTTGAAAAAGGAGCTGAGAAAGCAAGAATAGAAGCTAAAAAAACGATTGAAGAAGTTAAACAAAAAATGGGACTTTAAGTCTCATTTTTAATTAATTTTTTTAATTCCTCTTCTTTTTCTTTCAGAAGCTTTTTTGTGTTAGCTTCAATAATTAACCTTAAGATAGGTTCTGTATTTGAAGCTCTAACTAAAAACCAATAATCATCATAATCTACCCTAATACCATCTATTTTAGTTTTTTTACCGTCACTATATTTCTTTTCTATCTTTTTAATTATTTCTTCTTTGTTCTCTACTTTAAAATTAATTTCCCCCGAATGATAATATTTTTGATAAGGTAAAACTAGCTCTGATATTTTTTTAGAAGTTAGCTTCATTTGCTCTAAAAGAGTAAATAGAATAAAGAATGGTGCTTCAAAGCAATATTTATTATTTAAATAAAAATGTCCTGAATATTCTCCCCCTAAATAGACTTTTTCTTTTTTCATTATTTCTTTAATAAAAGAATGCCCTATTCTACTTTTAATAAGCTTATCTCCAACTACCTCAGAAACAATACGAGAACATCTGATATCGCAAAGTGTCTTTTTCCCTAATACATCAGCAATAAAAGCTAAAACAATATCAGAAGAAATAACCTCTGCTTTTTCGTCTAAAAAGACAATTCTATCTCCGTCTCCGTCGAAAGAAATACCTAAATCAAGCTTTTTCTCTTTAATTAAAGAGATTATTTGTTTTAAATTCTTTTTCAAAAGTGGGTCTGGGTCATGATTTGGAAAATTAGAATCAAGTTCTTTATTAAGATGATATATCTTAGAAGTTGTTTTCTTAAAAGCTTTTTCGATTAAAATAGAAGAAACTGAATT
>JAQVZN010000021.1 GCA_028708155.1 Minisyncoccota bacterium
TAAAGTTTACACATTTTATATTTTTGTGTATAATATAATTATAGGTCAAATAATAATTAATTAAATAAAAAAACTTATGATAAATGAAGTCACATCGTCTACTTCAAATGCGTTTGCTCAATCATGGGAAAGTATTGCTAGTTTCTTTCCAATGTTAATTGCAGCAGTAGTCGTTTTTATTATCGGCTGGTTCCTTTCTATTGGGATTGGAAAATTAGTATCTGAAATCTTAAGGAAATTAGGATTTAATAATATTTTTAGAAGAACTGGTTGGGAAGGTGCTTTCAAAAAAGCAGAAATGGAGGTTGATCCTTCACAATTTGTAGGAGTAATTACAAAATGGATTTTTGTAATCATTTTCTTGATGATTTCTTCTGATATTATCGGATGGTCATCATTCAGTGTTCTTTTAGGACAAATTATTATGTGGATTCCTAATTTAATAGTAGCAATAGTAATCCTAGTCGTAGCAATTGTTTTAGCTGACATTTTAGAAAAAATTGTTAAAGCAACAGTTGATAGAATGGGAGTAGCTTCTGCAAACTTTTTAGGATCATTAACAAAATGGGTAATTTATATCGTTGCTATTTTAGCAATTTTATCTCAATTAAATGTTGCTTCAACTATAGTTGATTCAATAGTAATTGGTATGGTTGCTACTTTTGTTATTGCTTTTGGACTTTCTTTCGGATTAGGAGGAAAAGAAGAAGCTAGCAAGGTTTTAAAAGCTATCAGAGAAAAAATAGAAACTCCAGAAAAAGGAAAGCGTAAGAAATAAGGTTTTATTTAAAAGCACACCCTTAAAAAGGTGTGTTTTTTTATTGACCAATTTTAAAGAATTAGCTATATTATAAGTACTATGAATTCAAAAAATTTACGTTCAATATTTTTAGATTATTTTAAAGAAAGAGGACATACTATAGTCCCTTCATCTTCTCTTATTCCAGAAGATAATACAGTATTGTTTACTACTGCCGGAATGCAACAATTTTCTCCTTATTTAGCAGCCCAAAAAGATGTTTTAAAAGAGTATGGCAACAGGCATTTATGTTCATGTCAAAAATGTTTTAGGACTGGAGACATAGAAGAAGTTGGAGATGATACTCATCATACTTTTTTTGAGATGCTTGGAAATTGGTCTGTTGGACAAAATGAAAATGGATATTTTAAAGAAGGGTCTATTGAATTTGCTTTAGACTTTTTAGTTAATAAATTAGGATTAGATAAAGAAAAAATTCACGTTACTGTTTTTGAGGGAAATGAAATTGTTTCAAAGGACGAAGAAGCCATTGCTATTTGGCAAAAAAATGGAATACCTCTTGAAAGAATACATCAATTCTCAGCAAAAGATAATTTTTGGGGACCTGTTTCAAATGAAGGACCATGTGGTCCATGTTCAGAAATTCATTATGACAGAGGAGAATCTTATGGTTGTAAGGATTGCGGACCTAATTGTGATTATTGTAAAAGATTTGTTGAAATTTGGAATCTTGTTTTCATGGAATACTATAAAAACAAAGATGGTGTTTATGAAAAATTAAAACAAACTAATATTGATACAGGGATTGGTTTTGAAAGACTTTTATCAATAATTAATGGTAAAAATTCTTCTTACGAGACAGATTTATTTGAGGACTTGATAAAGGAAATAGAAAAATATTCTTTTTCTAAATATTTAGAAAACAAGGTAGCTTATAGAATTATCGCTGACCACTTAAGAAGTTCTTCTTTTCTAATTTCAGAAGGAATTGTTCCTTCTAATAGCGATAAAGGATATATTCTAAGAAGACTTATTAGAAGAATTGTTAGATACGCTAGAATAATTGATCTTGATTTAAACAAGGTTAACGAATTAATTAAAGTGGTTATGGGTCTTTATAAAGAAATTTATCCAGAACTTGATAGTGATAAAATAATAGAAGTTTTTAATTCAGAGAAAACTAAGTTTGAAAAGAGTTTAATCGGTGGACTTAAAGAATTTGATAAATTAAAAGAAATTAATGCTCATGACGCTTTCTTTATTTATCAGACTTTTGGTTTTCCAATAGAGATGATTAAAGAAGAGGCTGAGAAGAAGGGTCTTAAGATAGATGAAGAAGGTTTTAATGAAGAATTTAAAAAACATCAAGAAATTTCTAGAGCTGGAGCAGAAAAAAGATTCGGTGGAGTTGGAATAGATGCTGGGGAAGGAGAAGCAAAGCTTCATACAACAGCTCATTTAATGCATCAAGCTCTTCGTGAGATTTTAGGAGATCACGTAAAACAAATGGGTTCAAATATTGATACTGAAAGATTGAGATTTGATTTTTCTCACGATAAAAAAATGACCGAAGAAGAATTACAAAGAGTAGAGAATCTTGTTAACGAAAGAATAGAAAAAGGTTTCGTGGTAGATAAAGAAATCAAGTCTTTAGAAGAGGCTTTATCTTGTGGAGCTTTAGCTTTCTTTAAGGAAAAGTATCCAGAGAGTGTTAATGTTTATACGGTTATGGGAAATAATGGTGAGGTATACTCAAAGGAGATATGTGCAGGACCTCACGTTAAGTCATCTGAGGAATTAGGAAAATTTAAGATCGTAAAAGAATCTAGCTCAGGAGCTAACATTAGAAGAATAAAAGCAGTATTAATTTATTAAAATATGACAAAAATTATTGATATTATCCCACCAAATATAAATAAGAGTAATACGGTAAAGATTGTCAAAAAAGAAAAAATTCATAAAAAAGGGAAGGCTCCAAAGATTTTAATTGCTTTAGCCTCTTTCTTAGTTGTTGGTTTTATAGTGGCAATGTTTGTAGAAGGAAAAGGGACGGTTACTATTTATCCAGTTACAAGAGATGTTTCTTTTGAAGAAGTTGTCTATATTGAACCTCAAGAATCAGAAATTGATTTAGAAAAAAACATTCTCCCAGGAGAATATTTTGATGAAAAATTAAGTTTTGAAGATACTTATGAAGCGACTGGTTATGATGAATCAGCTACTAAAGCAGAAGGAGTAATTACTGTTTGTGGAGAGTTTTCAGGATCAGCCCTTAAACTTGTTAAAAATACAAGATTTTTATCAGCAGAAGGAAGTTTAACATATAAAGCCGTTTCAGCTTTTACTGTTCCTAGTAAAACAACAAGTGGTCCTGGTTGTGTAGAAGTTGATGTTATTGCTGATGAAGCTGGAGATAAGTATAATATTACTTCTGGTACATTTTCTATTCCAGGGCTTCAAAGTACAGATTATTATACAACTATTTGGGGAGAGCTTAAGGGGGGACAAAAAATTGAAGGAGGATCAATTTCAGAACAAAAAGTTATTACTGAAAAAGATCTTGTTTTAGCTGAAGATTTATTTAAAGAGAAATATTTAGCAGCCGCTAAAGGGTCATTAATTTCTAATTTAGAAGAAGTAGGAACTTACGTATATTTTGATGAAGGTTTTAACCAAACTTTTGATAAATTTATTGTTTTAGGAAGCGAGGGCGATAAAGTCAATGATTTTAAGATAGAAGCAACAATTACGACAAAAGTTTTAATATTTAGAAAATCAGACGTTGATAATTTTGTTGAAAAGAAACTACTTTTAAGTGAAGAGAATAGATCTATTGTTCCTAATACTTTAATTAAAGAATTCGTAAAAACTGAAGATTTAGAAGATAATGCGGTAACTTTAAAGGTAAGCGCTCAAACATATTCTAATATTAGCAAAGTTTTAATTTTAAATGATGTTAAGGGGCAAGAGCTTGAGGATTGTAAAAATATTTTAAAAGATTTTCCTGAAATAAAGAGTGCTGATGTCTTTGCTTCATTATTTTGGAAAAATAAATTACCTTCTAACAAGGATAATATTAATATAGAAATTAATTTTGATAACTAAAAAAACCGCACAAGTGCAGTTTATAAAAAGGTGAAAGTCTTCTTCTAGGGTTGTCGGGCAATTTTGTCCAAGACAACAATGAGGAAGACTCGTGTTCAATACACATCGTCTGACTTAACAAAGCCGGCTATGTGCCCATCACTAAGATGGAGCTATTCTTAACACTAGTCTCTCAAAATGGAGACCATTCACTCATGAACTTACGGTCATAATATGTCCGTTTTTTATAATTTCAGGAGCTGATTATCTTTTAGCATAATAACTAAAATTTGTCAATAGTTAACCCCCAGTTATTAGATACTTCTTGACATAAACATAATAATGGTTTATAATATTAATATGCTCGTTGAAAACCAGTTATCGAGTTCCTTAGAGGAACAGATTGATGCTTTGATGCAAAAAGGTTTGCCTAGATCAAAAGCAGTTGCAATTCTTTATTCTAAGAATCAATTTTCTCTTAATTCTTTTGATGTAAGTGATCTTGTCTCAATAAGAACTGAGATCAAGGTAGAGGATGTTGAGATTATGAAAAAGGAGATGATTTCTCGAGGAGATGTTTTTTTCTGGATAAACAGCGTTAAAGAATCTTTCTCGTTGTTTACTAAAAATGGAAAAGAAGATCCTTTCTTGAGTTTTTTCCTAGAAGGACTAAATGAAAATTTAAATAAGGAGAACGACTTTGCTGAAGTCTACATTTCCTTACTTTCGGTTTTGATTCAAAACACTCTCTACAGGGCAAAAGATGATGTTGAAAAATTTGAAAAAGTTCTTAATAACTACTTTGACAAACACATTTCTTCTTTGTCTTTCGCTGAATGGAAGGAGATGATCTTAGGAGTAGAGAAATTTTTTAACAGTAGTGAATTTTTCTTATATCGAGGATTCATGGGTTATAAACTGAAATTTATTTACGAAAAGTTCGTAAACGAAGCTCCTCATCTTAAAATTACAGCCGAAGAAAGCGCTTGGATATCAAGGAGATTTCCTCAAGTGAAAATCGATAACGCTCAAATCAAAACATAGTACAAATTTATTTGTACTTCTTTTTTTATTTAAAGCTCTTGAAAAAAGATCTTACTAGTGCTAATCTTTAGATAAGGAAAACAAAAAGTAGTTAATTATTAATTTGGTTAAGAAGTGCTTGACTAAAAGGATTTTTTTTGTTATTCTTTCAAATATCGTACAAATACACATGGTGCAAAAAGAAGAAAAATTTAAAAAAGATGGTGTTGTTAGTGAAAGTCTCCCTAATGGTTTTTTTAGAGTTAAACTTCAAGAAAACGGAGATGAGGTAATGGGACATCTAGCTGGAAAATTAAGAATAAATAAGATAAAAATTCTTCCAGGAGATAAGGTAGTTATAGAAATGACTCCATACGATAACAAAAGAGGTAGAATAATTTTTAGAAAAAAATGAAAGTAAAAGCTTCTGTAAAAAAAATTTGTAATAGTTGTAAAATCGTCCGTAGAAAAGGACGTGTTTATGTGATTTGTTCATCAAATCCTAAACATAAGCAAAGACAAGGATAAGAAATAAATATTTATGCCAAGAGTTTTAGGAGTACACATTCCAGATGAAAAAAAAATAGAATTCGCTTTAACCTATGTTTTCGGGATAGGTAGAACTTTGTCTAAGAAAATTTTAGCAGAAGCTAATATCTCTCTTGATAAGAAAGCAAAGGATTTAACACAGGACGAACTTAATAAAATTAAAGAAGTAGTGGAAGCAAACTATTTAGTTGAAGGAGACTTAAAAAGGGAAGTAATGATGAATATCAAAAGACTTAAAGATATTAATACATGGAGAGGACACAGACATTCAAAAAGACTTCCAGTAAGAGGGCAAACAACAAGAATTAACAGTAGAACTGTAAGAGGAAATAAAAGAGCCACTGTTGGTTCTGGAAGAAAAGCTCCTCCTTCACCAAAATAATGAACGAGTTTTAATAATACTATGGGAAAAAAACATATAACACAACAAACAAAAGAAGAGATGATAAAAGAAGGTGAGGCTTTAGAAAAAGTACTTACTACTGACGCAGAAAAAGCCGTTTCAAAGAAAGCATCAAGAGAAGGCGCTTTTTATATCTATAGTTCATATAATAATACTATTATTACTTTAACAGATCAATTTGGTAATGTTTTGGATTCAAGATCTGCTGGAAGATTAGGCTTTAAGGGAAGTAAAAAATCAACTCCTTTTGCTGCGTCTAAAGTTTCTGAAGCTTTAGGACAAATTGCAGAAAAAATTGGAATTAAAAGAGTGAAAGTATTTGTTAAAGGTGTTGGATCAGGAAGAGAATCAGCTGTAAGGTCAATTGCTAACCAAGGATTTGAAGTATTATCAATTAAGGACACAACTCCAATTCCACATAATGGTTGTCGTCAAAGAAGACCAAGAAAATTATAATAAAGATATATGATGAAGCAATCTAAATGTAAAATTTGTAGAAGACTAGGAGATAAATTGTTCTTGAAAGGAGAGAGATGTTACTCTGCTAAATGTGCTATAATAAAAAGACCATACGCTCCAGGACAAAAGCCAAAGAGAAGAAAGGCTGGTATTTCTGAATACGGAAGAGAGTTAAAAGAAAAACAAAAGATTAAAAGATCATACAATTTAACAGAACAAGAATTTAGAGGATATGTTCAAGTTCTTTTAGATACAAAGACAAAGGCTGTTGATGATGGTCCTTCTGCTCTTGTTCAAAGTATTGAAACAAGATTAGATAATGTTGTTTTTAGATTAGGACTTGCTAAATCTAGAGCTGAAGCAAGACAAATGGTTTCTCATGGACATTTTGTAGTTAATGGAAGAAGAACAGATATCCCTTCAAGACAACTTAAGGTTGGAGATAAGGTTTCTATCAGAAAAGGATCAAAAGAAAGAGCTGTATTTAAGAATATTGAGGAAAAAGTTAAAAAAGCCGTTGTTCCAGCATGGATTTCTATGGATAAGCAAATTTTAGAGGCAGAGATTAAAAGATATCCAAAAATTGATGACGTTCAACTAATGGGAGAAGTGTCAGCAGTTTTTGAACATTATTCAAGATAAAAAATATAAAAGATAATTTATGATTTCACTACCTACTTCAATTAAAAAAAATAAAATTAGTGATAATTATGGTATTTTTGAGATAGAACCTTTTTATCCTGGATACGGAGTTACCATTGGAAATGCATTAAGAAGAGTTGCGCTATCTTCTCTAGAAGGAGCAGCTGTTTCTACTGTAAAGATTAAAGATGTTTCTCATGAATTTACTGCCATGCCAGGTGTTAAAGAGGATGTTTTACATATCTTACTTAATTTAAAACAGTTAAGATTTAAATTACATTCAGACGAACCTCAAAAAATAACTTTAAAAGCAAAAGGAGAGAAGGAGGTAACTGGAAAAGACTTTGAATTATCTTCTGATGTTGAACTTTCAAATAAAGATGCACATATTGCTACTTTGACAGATAAAAAAGCTGAGATTGAGATTGAAATAACTATTGAAAAAGGATTTGGATACAAGCTTATTGATGAAAATTCAAAAGTTAAAAAAGAAATTGGAGTGATGGCTCTTGATAAGATTTTTACTCCTATTAAAAAGGTTAATTATACTGTTGAGAATGTTCGTGTGGGAGAAAAGACAGATTTTGATAAGTTAGTTTTTGAGATAGAAACAGATGGAACAATTACTCCAGAAAATGCTCTTATTGAGTCTATAAAAATATTAAATTCACATTTCCAATTCTTAGAAGAAGAACTTACTCTTCCAAAAGCAAGTAAGAAAACAGAAAAGAAAACAAAGGAAGTGGGTTTAAAAATAGTAGATATGGACATTTCAGAAAAAGCTATTAACGCTTTAACAGAAAATGCTTATAATTTAGTAGAAGACTTAATTACTAAAACAGAAGAAGAGTTATCAGCCATTAAAGGTGTTGGTAAAAAAGGAGTTAAAGAAATTAAGAAAGTTTTAGAAAGTTTAGGTCTAAATTTTAAAGAGTAAATATGAATAATTTAAAGAAAGGTAGAAAATTACATAGAGAAATAGGACAAAGAAGAGCGCTTTTAAACACTTTAGCTTCTTCACTTGTATTACATGAAAAAATTAAAACAACTGAAGCTAAGGCTAAAGAGCTTTCTCCTTTTATAGAAAAGAAGATTACAAAAGCAAAGAAAGGTGATCTAGCTGCAAGAAGAATCTTGTTAAAGAATTTTTCTTTAAATGTTGTTAAGAAATTGGTAGATGAGATTGCTCCTAAATACAAAGAAAGACAAGGAGGTTATACAAGAGTTGTAAAATTAGGTGCAAGAAAGTCAGATGGAGCTAAGATGGCTATAATTGAATTAGTATAAAAATATGGAAACTTACACATTAGACGCAAAAGATAAAGTATTAGGAAGATTAGCAACAGAGATTGTTTCACTTCTAAGAGGAAAGAATAAGCCTGATTTTATGCCTAACAAGGATTCAGGTAATATTGTTGTAGTTAAAAACATTAAAGACGTTAAACTTACAGGTAATAAGCTTGCAACTACTAAATACTTTAAACATACTGGATATATAGGAAGTGAAACTTTTACTCCTATGCAAGAAATATTTGATAAAGATGGAGGAGAAGAACTTTTAAGAAAAGCTGTTTACAGAATGCTTCCAAAGAATAAAATGAGAGATAAGCAAATTACAAGATTAAAATTTGAGAAATAAAGTAATGGCAAAAGAAGAAAAAATAGAAAAAAAAGTGGTAAAGAAAACTGCTTCTAAAAAGCCTGCTACTAAAAAAGCTACTGTTAAAAAAACAGTTAAAAAGCCTGCTACTAAAAAAGCTACTGTTAAGACAGTAAAAAAAGTTGCTGCTCCTAAGGCAAAGAAAGAAACAGTAAAAAAAGAAGAAGTTACTCAAGCTCCAAAAACAGAAAAGAAAGCGAAGCTTTTTTCTGGTAAATATATATCTACAACTGGAAGAAGAAAGACAGCGATAGCAAGAATTAGACTTTTTGAAGGAGGAAAAAATCAAATCATTGTTAATGATAAAGATTATAGAGACTATTTCCAAGTAGAAAGTATGCAAATAAGAGCAAGAGAAGCTTTAGATAAAATGAAGCTTGTAGAAAAGTTTGATATTTCTGTAATGGTAAAAGGAGGTGGAATGGATTCTCAAGCAGAAGCAGTAAGACATGGTATTGCTAGAGCTCTTGTTAAAATAGATGAAACTTACAAGAAGAGACTTAGAAAAGAAGGTTTACTTACAAGAGATTCAAGAATGAAAGAAAGAAAGAAACCAGGATTAAAAAGAGCGAGAAAAGCTCCAAGATGGTCAAAAAGATAATATTCAAGAAAGTCAGGGAATTGTCCCTGGCTTTTTTCTTTGCTATAATATA
>JAQVZN010000022.1 GCA_028708155.1 Minisyncoccota bacterium
AACCAAGTCATCTGACGTTTAGCAAATTTAAAAGTATTAATTTTTATTCTTTCAATAATTTCATTTTTATCTTTATACTCTTTCCACTCCCTATAACCTATTGTTTCTAGCATTGGAGCTTTTGAAGAAAGCTTTTTTACTTCTTTCTCAAGTCCTCTTCCAATCATTTCGTCTACCCTTTTATTAATTCTTTTTTGTAACTTTTCTTTTTCTAAATTAATTCCAATTTGAACAATATTAAACTTGGGACTATTTTTAGTATTTTTATTAGAAGATTCACTGTAAGCAATTTCTAAAGCTCTTACAAGTCTTCTTTTATTTTTCCCATCAATTAATAAAGCCCCTTCTTCATCTATCTTTTTATAAAGATCAAAAAGTTCTTCAACAGTCTTTTTCTCAAGCTCTTTCCTTAGTTTTTTATCAACAACAAATTTAGGAAAATCAATATTTTCGGTAATGGCAGAAATATATAATCCTGTTCCACCTACAAGGAAAGGAACCTTACCCCTCCTTAAAACCTCTTTAATTGCGTTCTCAGCGTCTTTTTTGAACAAAGCAACATTATACTTCTCTTCGGGTGAAATTATATCAATTAAGTGATGTTTTACTCCCTCAACAAAATATTCTTTTCCTTTATCTTTTTTAGGTTTAGCTGTTCCTATATCCATTTTCTTATAAACTAATCTTGAATCAGCAGAAATAATCTCTCCATTAAATTCTTTAGCTAATTTTATTGCCATTCCTGTTTTTCCAGTAGCTGTAGGGCCTAAAATTACTACAAGTTTATTTATTTCCCCCTCAAGTCCAAAATTTAACGCTTTTGTTATTTTAACTGAAACAAAAGTTCCTAATAAGTCTTTTTTTTCTGATTTAAATTTAACCGTTTTATAATCCCAAGACTTTCCAACATAGAAACCACCTTTTTTTTCTAAAACTAAAACTTCTAAAATCTTACCAACATATTTTTCATTCTTTGAAAGAACTTTTTTAGTTAAAATTTCGTTCAATCTTCGCTCTCTAGATTTCTTTTCTTTTTTAGAAACGTCATCCTCCATTTTTAAAATTGCAAAAGTTCCTGGTCTTGTAGAAAATTGATTAATGTAGGCCATATCAAAATTAAGTTCTCTAAAAGCTCTTTCTGTTTCTCTAAATTCTTTTTCTGTTTCTCCTGAAAAGCCAACGATAACATCTGTAGAAATAAAGATATCTTCTTTCCTTTTTTCTTTGAAAGCTTTTTTAATTTTTAAAAATAGTTTCTTATATTTTTCATAAGTATAAGGCCTATTCATTCTTTTAAGAACTGAATTTGATCCAGATTGAATTGGAAGGTTGAGATATGGTCCGTATTTTTCAGATGAGACCATAGCTTTAATTAATTTTTGAGAAAAATTTCTAGGATGAGGAGAAGTAAATCTAATCCAAAAATTTGAAGGAATTTCATTTATCATCTTTAAAAGATCTGGAAAATCAACACCTTCCGAATTATAATCATTAACATTTTGCCCTAAAAGCCAAATTTCTTTAGCTCCCTTAAGGACAGCTTCTTTAACTTCTTTTAAGATTTCCTGGTAATGTCTGCACTTGAGTGGTCCTCTAGTGTAAGGAACCGCGCAATAAGTACAAAAATTCTCACAACCGTTTGATATTGGAATGTTCGCAATATAATTAACCTCTCTTTCTGGATAAATATTTAAATAATCTTTATCGTAGCAAAAGTCATCTTTACCTAATACTTTATACCAATTACTTAAATCTTTAATATCTAAGATGTAATCAATTTTGTCTTCAAGCTTCTTTTTATCAAAATCCAAAACACATCCAGTTAGGATTGTTTTAGCTTTTATTTTTTTAAATTTAGGAGTTAATCCAAAGATTCTATCAACAGCAGATTGCCTTACAGAACATGCAACAATAATTATTAAATCCGCCTCTTCCATTTTAGAAGTTTTTTCGTATTCAAAGTCTTTAAGCACTCTTGTGATTCTTTCCGCATCAGCAACGTTCATTTGGCAACCAAAAATTATCAAAAAATATTTATTCATAGAAGACCATTTGTTGAACCTTGCTTTTTGATACAACTAGAAGCATTTTTAAAACCAAGATTAATAGCTTTTTCAATATTATTATATTTAATTAACCCAGAAATAAAAGCAGAATTAAAAGCGTCACCTGCTCCTGTTTTATCAACTGCCTTAATAGCTTTGGTTTTTTTAACATAGACTTTTCCCTCACTAATTACTGTGACTCCTCTATCTCCTTTTGTCATAACGGTAATTCCTTTATGTAAATCAATTAAATCTTTAACAATCTTATCTTCTTTCTTGTATTCATTTTTTGTTAAAATAGCTGCCTCTTCTTGATTAAGCATCAAAACATCAACCTTATCAATAATTTTTTTCAACTTTTTAGAAGGAAGAGAAAGTTGACTATTCCCTGGATTAAAAGCAATCTTTATTTTATTTTTAAAAGCAAAATCAACAATCTCTTGAGTTGTCTTTGCTAATTTTCCTGAAAGTGGAGCTAAATAATACCACTTAGCTTTTTTAAATTTAATCTCTTTTAGTTTTTCAGAAGCTCCTCTAAAAATCATAACTGTTCTATCTTTTCCTAAAATATTAA
This sequence comes from Minisyncoccota bacterium, assembly GCA_028708155.1. Classification (GTDB taxonomy): domain Bacteria; phylum Patescibacteriota; class Minisyncoccia; order Minisyncoccales; family Minisyncoccaceae; genus JAAZMU01. The sequence continues at coordinate 2,620 of JAQVZN010000022.1, forward strand.
ATATTACAGAACAATTAGTTGGAGCACTTTTAACTATTTGAATTAATTTAGTTTCTATTTTAGCTATTTTTAATTTATTTATAATTTCTTTTCCTAAGATATCCGTTCCTAAAGAGCCTAAATAAGCAACTTTAAATCCCTGCCTTTTAAAGGTAAAAGCTGCATTTACTCCCCCTCCACCAATATTAAAACTAGTGTCTTTAAGTCCTATTTTTGAACCTAAATTAAAAGCAATAGCTTCTCCTGAAATAAAATCAGGAGAAGATATAATGCTCATCTCTTTTGGAGAAATATAAATATCCCAAGTAGCTGACCCAAATGTAATAATATCGCAATAGTTTACCATAAGAACTTTTTTCTAGTTTTTACTCCACTTAATTTAATAATTGTTTTGATGACTGAGTCTGGGTTAAGAGATATTGCAGAAATATTTCTTTTCATAATAAATTCAGCAAATTCAGGATAATCAGAAGGTGCTTGTCCGCAAATTCCACAATATTTTTTTCTTTTTTTACAAGTCTGAATAGCTTGATCTATTAATTTCATAACGGCTTCATTTTTTTCATTTCCAATATGAGCTAAATCCCCGTTATCTCTATCAAGTCCAAGAGAAAGTTGTGTTAAATCATTAGAACCAATACTAAAACCATCAAATATATCTAAAAATTCATTAGCTAAAATTACGTTTGAAGGAATCTCACACATTACATAAACTGGCATCTTTTTATCATCTAATCCAAATTTATTAATCAAATCTCTGACTTGTCTTCCTTCTTCTAGAGTCCTACAAAATGGAACCATAACACATACATTTTTAAGTCCAAATTCAGATCTTACTCTCTTAATCGCTTCGCATTCAAGCTTAAAAGCTTTTTGAAATTCAGAATCAATGTACCTTGAAGCTCCTCTAAATCCCATCATTGGATTTTCTTCTTCTTTTTCAAAAAGTCTTCCTCCGATTAAATTTCTATACTCATTTGTTTTAAAATCAGAGAATCTTACGATAACTTTTTTAGGATGAAACGCTGCTCCAATTTGTGCTACTCCCTCAGCCAATTTATCAACATAGAATTTCTTTTTGTCTTGATAGCCGATTGTTAGCTCTTCTATTTTTTTCTTTTCTTCCTTGGTTAATCTTGCTTTTATTTTATCATAATAACATAAAGCTAAAGGATGAATTCCTATTTTGTTAGCAATAATAAATTCTTCACGAGCAAGCCCAACTCCATCAACTGGAAGAAATGAATATTGGAAAGCTATATCTGGAGCTCCAATATTTAAACAAATATCAGTTTTTAAATCAGGCATTTTATCTAAGTTATACCTCTTTGAAGTGTATGGTATTTTCCCTTTAAAGATTCTTCCTTTTAATCCTTGAGTACAATCAACAGTTACGATATCCCCAGTTTTGAAAGTTTTTGTAGCGTCTCTTGTTCCAACAATACATGGAATACCAAGCTCTCTAGAAATGATAGCTGAATGGCAAGTTTTTCCACCTTCATCGGTAATTACTGCTCCGGCTATAGTCATGATACTATTCCAATCAGGATCAGTCATTTTAGTAATTAAAACTTCTCCTTCCTTAAAATCTTTCATATCTTTAGGATCTAAAATAACCCTTACCTTACCTACTCCTATTTTATTTCCAACAGCAATTCCATACAAAGAAGGTTCTTTAGATGAATCAATCATATATTCTGTATAGAAATGACCAGATTCATTTGAATGAACAGTCTCAGGTCTTGATTGAACAATAAATAATTTTCCAGTTTTTCCGTCTTTTGCCCATTCGATGTCTTGTGGACGACCATAATGATTTTCAATTACACATCCCCATTTCGCTAATGTTAAAACTTCTTCATCAGTTAAAGACATAATGTTTTGGTCTTTTTTATTTACCGCAACTTCTTTTAATCCACTGTTTTTAGAATAAATATATTTTTTAGTTTTTCTACCTAAGTTTTTAGAAATAATAGACTTATATCCTTCAGTTAGTCCAGTTTTAAAAACAAAAAACTTATCAGGAGTAATTCTTCCTTTTACTATCATTTCTCCAATTCCCCAAACAGAATTAATGATAACAGCTTTGTTAAACCCTGTCTCTGTATCAATTGTAAACATAATTCCTGAAGAAGCTAAATCAGATCTAACCATCTTTTGAATACAAGCTGATAGATAAACTTCAAGTTGCTTAAATCCTTTTTCCCTTCTATATGAAATAGCTCTGTCAGTGAATAAAGAAGAATAACAATTTTTGACAGCTTTTAAAACATCTTTTTCTCCAGATATGTTTAAAAATGATTCATGTTGTCCTGCAAATGAAGCATCTGGCAAATCTTCTGCAGTAGCACTAGATCTAACCGCAACATCTGCGTTTTTACCATATTCTTTTTCTAGTTTATTATATGCAATAAGAATATCTTTTTCTAAATCCTCAGGGAACTTTCCTTTAGAAATCCAACCCCTAGCTAATTTACCTGCCTTTTGAACGTTCTCTAATTTTTTTAAATCTAAATTATTAAATAATTTTTCTAGTTTTACATCAATTTTATTGAAACTGATAAAATACTTATAAGCATCGGCTGTTGTTGCAAATCCATTTGGAATATTTATTCCTTTATTAGATAAAAGCGAGTACATTTCGCCAAGTGAAGCGTTTTTACCACCTACTCTAGCCACGTCAGTTTTCCTCAAATCAGAAAACCATAAAATTGTTTCTTTTTTCATATAATATAAATTAACGACTAATAAATAAAACGTATATTCCTATTCCTAAAAATAATAAAGCAAAAAATATATCAATCCAAAGAATAGGTATGCCTGCTTTTCTATTTTTCATAAGTTAAATATTTAATAACTTTAACAGCTTTTTCTATTTCTGTTATATTTGTTATTTTATTTTTTTCTATAATGCTAATTGCTTTTTTGAAAGATTCTCCTCCAATAAAAGACACTATAATTGGTTTTTCATATCTCTTTTGTAATTTTATAATTATTTTAGCAGTTTTTTCTGGTTCTGTCATTACTTGCAATCCTTGAATCACTAAAAGACAATGAATATCTTCTTGCTTAAGCATGGCTTCTATCACAACCTCATATCTATCAGCTAAAGCATCTCCCAAAACATCAAAAGGATTATTTCTTCCTTTAATATTTTTTAAAACAGGAACATCTAAAAATTTTAAAGTTTCTTTTTTAAGTTGAGGTACTTTTATTTTTTCAGCATCAAGATAATCTACAGCGAGTACTCCAAAACCACCACCATTAGTAACAATTCCTACGCCATTTTTAAAACGTTTATTAAACGATAATGCTTTAGCTGTTAAAAGAAGTTCTTCTATTGAATTTACTTCAATTACTCCTGTTTGTTTAAAAACAGAACTATATATTTTGCTGTCTCCGGCAAGTGATCCTGTGTGAGTTAAGGCAGCGCTTTTTCCTAATTTTGTTTTCCCTGACTTTAAAACAATAATTGGTTTTACCTTAGAAACCTTTGAGGCTGTTTCTAAAAACTTTCTTCCATTTTTAATTCCTTCTATATAAATAGCAATGACACTAGTTTCTTTATCTGAAACTAAATAGTTAAGATAATCTGATAAATCTAATCCTGCTTCATTTCCAAAAGAAACTATTTTTGAAAATCCATAGTTTTCTGTTCTTGAAATATCTATTATTGAATCTATAATTGCTCCTGATTGAGATAAGAGCGCAATATTCCCTTTTTTAGGAATAAAGGGAGCAAAAGAAGCATTAAGATTATTTTTTGTATTAACAATGCCTAAACAGTTTGGTCCAACTAAAGGAATATTAGCTTTATCTAAAATATCTTTTAATTCTTTTTCTCTTTCCATATTTCCATTTTCTGAAAATCCCGCAGAGATAACAATAACTCCTTTTACTTTCTTCTGAACACATTCTAGAGCAATATTAGAGACAACTCCGCCCGGAACAGCGATAATAGCTAAATCAATTTTTTCTTTAATTTCTAAGATTGATTTATATACTTTTTTCTTAAAAATTTTCTTTTGTTTTATATTAACAAAAAAAATCTTCTTTTTTGATTTAAGCAAATTTAAAGCAATTCCTGAACCAACTGTTTTAGGTTCTTCAGAAGCTCCAATTAAGGCAATCGTTTTTGGGTTAAAAATATTATTAAGCATTTTTTTTAATTATTATTCTAAAATCAGCCACATTAATTTCTTTTTCATTAATAAATACAGGATTAAAATCAATAGAAACTATTTCTTTTTCATTTACAGCAAGTTTTGATAAATTAATTAAAAGATCAGCTAATTTACTTAAGTTTACTTTTTTCTTTCCTCTAAAATTAGTCAAAACATCAAAAGATTTAATTTCTTGAATCATTTTCAAAGCCTCATTTTTATTTATAGGACAAACTCTAAAACTAACATCTTTTAATATTTCTACAAATATGCCACCAAGCCCAAACATAACGATTGGTCCGAAGGTATTATCATGAGTCATTCCAACAACTACCTCTCTTCCATCAAATTGTTTTTGGATCATCATCCCCTCTTTATCTTTAAATTTTTTATCAAGCTCGTCAAAAACATTCTCCAACTCTTTGATATCATTAATATTTGTAACAACTGCTCCTTTCTCTGTTTTATGAACTATTTTATCAGAAAAAACTTTTAAAATTACAGGAAAGCCAATCTTTTTTGCAAACTTAAGAACACTTTCTTTATCATTAAAAATTTCTGTATCTTTTACTTCAATATTGTACTTCTTGAATAAATTTTTGCTATCTTTAAAATTAAGTAAATTCATTTTATTATTTTTAGGAATTCTTCTTTTTTAATAGAAGCTCCTCCAACTAAAATTCCATCCGTTACTTTTAATATTTCTTTAGCGTTTAAAGAATTAACACTTCCTCCATATAAAACCTTAGCGTCTGGAACTATTTTTTTAATTAAATTATAACTCTCTATAATTTCCTTAATTTCACAAACTTTTCCTGTTCCTATCGCAAAGATTGGTTCGTATGCAATAATTATACCTTTAGTTTCAACGTCTTTCAAGCCCTCCTTTAATTGCCTTTTTATCACTTCCGACTTCTTTTCACCTACATTTTCTCCAATACATAAAACAGGCTTTACTTTGTTTTTTATACAAAGCTTAACTTTGTGATTAATAATTTTATCAGTTTCTCCAAAGATATGCCTTCGTTCAGAATGTCCAACAAGAATATATTTACAGCCAACATCTTTAAGCATTTTAGAAGAAACTGCTCCAGTATATGGTCCTTCAGTTCTGCAAAAACAATTCTGTGCTCCTAAGATGTAATTTTTACCTTTCTCTAAGAAAGGAAACGGAGGACATAAAACAACAGTATGTTTTGTTTTAATATCATAAGCCTTAAAAAGATTCTTAGCTTCCTTTTTTGTCAAAGGATTCATTTTAAAATTTGCAATAATAATTTTTTTCATATATTAATAATTCCTAAAGTTGTTAATATGATAATAAAGGAAGCTACTAAACTTCCAATAATAATTAAAAAAAGAGCTCTTTTAAAAGATATTCCAAATAAAAAAGCACATAAAGAAGCTGTCCAAGTTCCTGTTAAAGGGAAAGGAAGAGCTACTAAAACGAATAAAGCAAAATCTCTATAATCTTCAAACTTCTTTAAATTCTTTCTGCGGGTTCTTTCAAAAAGCCAAGTAATAAATTTTTTAAAAAAAGAAGAATGTTTGATTAAAAATTCAGATACAACTTCAAGAAAAGCTAAAAGAAACATACAAATTAAGGTATTTCCTAAAAAAGAAACTACAAATACTTGCCAAACAGGAAGATTAAAAAGAACTATTCCCATCGGAATAGAAGCTTTGATTTCGAATACTGGCACCATTGAAATTAAAAAAACTTGAAGTAATTCATTCATATCAAAAATATTATAACACGCCTAATAAAATAATTCTACTAATTAATTTAAAGCTAAATTATTTAATCTTTGATC
>JAQVZN010000023.1 GCA_028708155.1 Minisyncoccota bacterium
GGTCCGAAATTATTAAAGAGTCATATTTTGACATCTTTAAATAATTTTTTAATATAGTCGTTTTTTAAAAACGGCTTTTTTGATACTTGTAAATTATTACTTTATTCGCTATGATGAAAATATGAAAATTGGTATTGATTTAGGAACAAAAAATTCTCTTGTTTTTATTCCAGGCAAGGGAATTGTGCTCGATGAGCCATCTGTAGTTGCAGTTTCAATGAGTGAAAATAAGATACTTGCAGTGGGTAGTCAAGCTAAAGAAATGATTGGAAGAACACCGGATGCTATTACAGTATTCAGGCCACTTCGCGATGGAGTTATTGCTAATTCTAAAATAACTCAAGCGATGATTAAGTATTTTATAACTAAAGTTAATAAAGGGTTTTCTAGATTTATTAAACCTGATTTATTGATAGGAGTTCCAGCGGGAATTAGTTCAACAGAAAAAAGAGCCGTTATCCAATCAGGTATTGCTGCTGGAGCAAAAGATGTTTTTGTAGCAAAAGAGCCTATTTTATCAGCTATTGGAGCAGGAATTCCGATTAATTCGGCTTCAGGCCATATGATCGTTGATATTGGTGGAGGAACAAGTGAAGTGGCGGTAATATCTCTTGGGGGAATTGTAACGTCAGAATCTTTAAGAGTTGCTGGAGATGTTTTAGATGGATGTGTATCAGATTATATTAAAGAGAGACACAATTTAGCTATTGGTGATCAAACAGCAGAAGCAATAAAAATGAAAATAGGGACAGCTCTTCCTTCTCAAAAAGAGGAAACAATGGAAATAAGGGGAAGAGACTTAGAAACTGGACTTCCAAAAACAATAAAAATAGCTTCTAATGAAATCTGTGAAGCTATCTCAGATTCTTTAGATGAAATAGTAGTTTGTATTAAAGGAGTTTTAAGAGAAACTCCTCCAGAGCTTGCTGGAGATATTATGGATAAAGGGATGGTTATTGCTGGAGGTGGTGCTTGTCTTAAGAATATCGCTACTTTAATTTCTCAAAAAACAGGAGTTCCTTGTTTTATCGCTGAAGATCCTCTTCGTTGTGTTGCTAAGGGAACAGGAGTTGTTTTAGATAATTTGGAAATTTATAAAAAATCCTTAATGAGTAAAAAATAATAATATGGAAAAGGAAAAATTTGTTATACAAGGGAAACAAAAACTAAAAGGAGAGATTGAAGTTGGTGGAGCAAAAAATGCTACTTTTTCTATTTTAGCAGCCACTCTTTTAACCAAAGAAGATGTTTTTATTGATAACCTTCCTTTAATTGAAGATATTTTAAGGATGATAGAAATACTAGAAGGAATGGGTGCAGAGGTTGAATGGTTGAGCAGAAGAAAAGTTAGAATTAATACTAAAAATGTTGATCCAAACAATATAGATAAAAAGAAAATTCTTAAATTTAGAGGTTCTGTTCTTTTGTTTGGACCACTACTCGCTAGATTTCAAAAAGTTAGTTTACCTAAGCCAGGAGGATGTGTTATTGGTGTTCGTCCGATAGACACTCATTTAGAAGCTTTTTCTGATTTAGATATGAAGATTACCGAAGAAGAGAATCTTATCAGGATTGAAACTGATGGAAAAACAAAAAGAAAGACAATAATTTTAAATGAAATTAGCGTAACAACAACAGAAAATGTTCTTCTTTTTGCTGCTTTAAATGAAGGGACAATAATTGTAAAAATGGCAGATATGGACTATCCATCAATGGAGCTTGTTAAAGTTTTAAAAAAGATGGGGGTTAGCATTGAGGTTGGTTTTCATCAAATTAAAATTACTGGAAAAAAAGAACTTTCTTCTTTTGATCATAAAATGATGTATGATCCTATTGAGGCGGGAACATATATAATTTTAGCGGCAGTAACAAAAGGAGATATTCTTGTTAAAAATGTTGATTTAAGATATTTGTATTTTCCTTTAAAGATATTGAAGAATGCTGGAATGACGGTTAAAATCTATAAGCAAGATAATGATGTTAATTCTATTAGAATAGCTCCTTGGGAGAAAATTAAGATAGAAAAAATACAAAGTTTGCCTTTTCCGGGGCTTCCATCTGATCTTTTACCTCTTTTTGGAGTTCTTGCTAGTCAAGCAAAAGGAGCAACAATCATACACGATCCTTTATACGATGGTAGACTTGAATATTTAAAAGGGTTAAGAAAAATGGGAGTAGATATTTTCTTCTCAGATCCTCATAGAGCTATTGTTTCTGGTCCGTCAGAACTTTATGGAGCAGATCTAGGATCTTTTGACTTAAGGGCAGGAGCTTCTCTTATTACAGCCGCCTTAATTGCTAAAGGAAAAACAACCATAAGAGAGATTTATCAAGTTGATAGAGGTTACGAACAAATAGATAAAAAACTTAAAAAATTAGGAGCTGATATTAAAAGAGTAAAATATGAGTAAGGTTATAGGACATAAAAAGCAATTAGACTTTTTTTCAAAGATAATCTTAAATAAAAAAATACCGCATGCTTTTCTTTTTTCAGGAGAAGATAAAATTGGTAAAAAAACTTTTGCTTTTCATCTCGCTAAATTAATTTTATGTGAGAATAATGCTTGCGATAAATGTAAGACTTGCTTAGATATTGATAAAAGAATGTCTCCAGATGTTTGCCTTATTGAAAGTGAAAATGGAAATATAGAAATTGATAAAATTAGAGCCTTAAAAGAATTTCTTTTATTAAAAAGCTACAGTAACAAAAAAAAGATTGCTATTATTAATGATGCTCATTTGATGAGGACTGATGCTCAAAACAGTATTTTAAAATTACTAGAAGAGCCACCAGAAAATTCTGTTTTAATTTTAATTACTAATTTTAAAGAGATGATTCTTGAGACGATAAAGTCTAGGGTTCAAAGTGTTAGTTTTAATAAAGTTAAAACAGAAGAAATAGAGGAATATTTAGTAAGTGAGGGTGTTGAAAATAAACTAGCGAAAGAAATTAGTTTTTTTGCTGGAGGAAAAATAGGAAAAGCGATAGAACTTCTAGAAGATGAAGGGCAAAGAGATTTTTTTGCCGAGACAATGAAGTATCTAGAGGGGATAGAACGTCAGCCATTTGATAAAAGATTTGAATATGTTAAAGAAATATATGAGGATAAGGAAGCCACTCTTGAGATTTTAAATATTTTTGAAAGGTTTTTTAGAAGGATAATGTTTTTAAAATTATATGGAAAGGAAGATGTTAATTTTAAAAGTTACTCTTTACTTAAGATAAGGAATATTATAGAAGAAATACAAAAGACAAAATATTATTTTGTAAATACAAACACAAATAAAAAATTATTATTAGAAAATTTAATGATTAATATATAATATATGTATAAAGAACAAATAGAAGCTGTTAAGCCTGAGTTTGAGAAAGCATTTAATTATGTTTCTCAAAAATTAATAAGTATAAAAACTGGACGAGCTAATCCAGCACTTGTTGAAAACACATTGGTGGATGTTTATGGTTCAAAAATGCCTGTTAAACAGCTTGCTTCAATATCTGTTGCGGGACCTAAAAGATTAAGGGTAGAGCCTTGGGATAAATCATATATTGAGCCAATTGCTAAAGCGATTCAAACAAATACCGCTCTTTCTCCAGCAACTGATTCTACAGGAGTTTCTATAACAATGCCTGAATTAACAGAAGATGTTAGAAAAGATATGATAAGAACTGTTTCTCAGATTGATGATAGTGCTAAAAAAACAGTGAGAAAATATAGAGATGAGGCTTGGTCAAATATTCAAAAGATGCAAAAAGAAGGAGCTATTTCTGAAGACGATAAATTTAGAGCTAAAGACGAGCTTCAAAAGGTAGTAGATACTTACAACAGAAAGATAGACGAGCTTATTATAAATAAAAAAAGAGAACTAGAGGCATGATTATTGATTTTTTAATAGCATTGATAGCATTTGCTATCATTATAACGATAGTTATTACTGCTCATGAATTAGGACATTTTTTGGGAGCTAAAAAAACGAAGACAAAGGTAACTGAATTTGTAGTAGGTTTTCCTCCTTTTATTTGGAAAAAACAAATTGGTGAAACTCTTTTTGGAATAGGGGCTATTCCTTTTGGAGGATATAATAAAATACATGGAGAGGATGAATCTGAAGTAAGTAAGGAAGATAAATCAAGTTACACCTCAAAAACAACTCCTCAGAAACTTTTAATTATTATTTCTGGAGTGATCGGTAATTTTATTCTTTCAATCATTCTTTTCTATATTGTTCTTTTCTCTTCAGGATTATCGGTTAATATTGGACTTGTAAATCCAGATTATAAATTTCCATTAGGAGTTCAAGAAAATTATCTATTAATTGGATCAGTTGAAGAAAATTCTACCGCAGATTACGCTTCAATTAAACCAAATGAAATTATCTTAACAATTAATAGTCAAAAAGTTGAAAATGCCGATAAGCTAAAAACTATTTTGGAAGAAACAAAAGGTGAGGCTTTAGCTATTTATACTGAAAACATAGAAACAAAGGAAAAAACATTTCATTTATTAAACAATAATACTGACAAGATTGGTATTGGTTATACAAATATTGTTAATATTTCTTATAATGATAATTTAGTAGATAAGATTTTTTCTGGTTTCTTTCACACTTACAATTTTGCTGATTATTCTTTAGCAACTTTAGGACATATGATTTCTAAGTCATTTATTCAAAAAGATGCAAGTATTGCTTCTAATGCACTTGCTGGACCAGTAGGAATCTTTGCGATAATAAAAGTTAGTCTAGGCCAGGGATTTTTATACATGATTAATCTTATCGCAATTATATCACTTGCTTTAGCTATTACTAACTTAATGCCACTTCCTGCACTTGATGGAGGAAAATGTATTTATCTTTTACTTCAAGAAATTTGTCCAAAAGTTTTTACTGATAAATTAAGTGAAAAAATTGATGGTGTGGGATTTATTCTTTTAATGATTTTAGGAGTTCTTATTGTTATTAAAGATGTTTTCCAATTTAAAGATTTAATATTTTAAAAAAATGAAAGCTTCAAAAATATTTTCAAAAACACAAAAAACAGATCCAAGTGGAGAAATAAGTACAAACGCAAAGCTTTTAATGAAGGCTGGTTTTATTGATAAATTAGGAGCAGGTATTTATACATATTTACCACTTTCTTTAAGGGTGATTAGAAAGATAGAGAAAATTATTAGAAGTGAGCTTAACAGAATTGATGCCGAAGAACTTTTGATGCCTGCACTTAATCCAAAATCTAATTGGGAGAAGACAGGAAGATGGAATGTTCCTGAAATGTATAAGATTGCTGATGAGGAATATGGACTTGGCTGGACTCATGAAGAAATAATAACTCCACTTGCTAAAAAGTTTTTAAATTCAGAAAAAGATTTTCCTAAATCTTTGTATCAGGTGCAGACAAAATATAGAAATGAGCCAAGGGCAAAGTCAGGAATCTTAAGAGGAAGAGAATTTATTATGAACGATATGTATTCTTTTCATTTAACAGAAGAAGATTTGGATACTTATTACGAAAAAGTTAAAGAAGCTTATTTGAAGATATATGAAAGATGTGGACTTAAAGATTATACTTATTTTACTTTAGCTGACGGAGGAGCTTTTACTAAAGGGTTTTCTCATGAATTTCAAACATTAACTGAAGCAGGAGAAGATGTAATTTATATTTGCAAAAAATGTAAATTAGCTTTGAATAAAGAAGTTGAGCATAAGAAATGTCCTTCTTGTGGGGAAGAAGATTTTGAAGAAAGGAAAGCAATAGAAGTAGGAAACATATTTAAGCTAGGAACAAAATACTCAGAAGCTTTTGATTTTAAAATAAATGATAAAAACGTTATTATGGGTTGTTATGGAATTGGAGTTTCTAGGCTTTTAGGAACTATTGTGGAAGTTTTTAATGACGAAAAAGGGATAATTTTTCCTAAAGAAGTTGCTCCTTACGACATCTATTTGGTAGATATTAAAGGAGGGGAAAAATCAGAACAGTTATACAAAGCATTAGAATACAAAGGATACGATGTCATCTTTGATGATAGAGATAAAACCCCAGGAGAGAAATTTTCTGACGCTGATTTAATTGGGATTCCAATTAGAATAATTATTTCAGAAAAAACTTTGAAAGAAGATTCTGTTGAAGTTAAAAAAAGAGGAGAAGAGAAATCGGTTTTAGTAAAAATTAAAGAAATTACTAAATATTTAGAAAAATGTTGATTTTAAGATTAAAACTTGTTAGTATAGACAAAACATTATGAAGAAATTTTTCGATAGATTTTCAAACGATATAGCCATTGATCTTGGAACAGCAAACTGTTTGGTTTATGTTAGAGGAAGAGGGATTATTCTTTCTGAGCCTTCTGTGGTGGCGATTAATCAAAAAACAGGTCAAGTTTTAGCTATAGGAAGAGAGGCTGAAAAAATGGTAGGAAAAACTCCAGGGCACATTGTCGCAACCAGACCGCTCGTAAATGGTGTTGTTTCTGATTTTGAAGTAACAGAGCAAATGCTTAGATATTTATTTGAAAGAGCAAGAGAGGACAAAATAAATATTATTAAGCCAAGAGCTATTGTTGGTATTCCTTGTGGAGTAACTGAGGTAGAAAGAAAAGCTGTTATTGATGCAGCTAAATCAGCAGGAGCAAGAGAGGTTTTCTTAATTGAAGAACCTATGGCAGCTACAATAGGAGCAAGACTTCCAGTGCAAGAAGCTGGGGGTAATTTTATCGTTGATATTGGAGGAGGAACAGCAGAAATTGCCGTTATTTCACTTGGAGGAATCGTTGTTTCTAAAAGTTTAAGAGTTGCTGGAGACAGGCTTAATCAAGATATTATTAAATATGCTCAAGAAAAATTTAAACTTTTAATAGGAGTAAGAACTGCGGAAAATGTTAAAATAAATATTGGAACAGTATATTTTGATGAAAATGATAAGAAGAATAAATTAAAGAGAGTAGCTATTAGAGGGAGAAACTTAGTAACAGGACTTCCAGAAGAAATTACAGTTTCAAGAAACGATATTAAGAAAGCAATGGAAAGATCTGTAAACCAAATTATTGGAGAAATTAAAAATACTATAGAGATAACTCCACCAGAATTAATTTCTGATATTATGAAAAAAGGTATTTGTCTTGCTGGAGGAGGAGCGCTACTCGGAGGATTAGATATTCTTATTACTAAAGAAACAGGAGTTCCTGCATATGTTATAGAAGATCCAATGACGGCTGTAGCTAGGGGGGCAGGAGTAGTACTAGAAGACTTAGATGAATATGCTGAAGTTCTTGTAGAAACAGATGAACTTATTCCACCTAAATAGATTTGATTAAAATATTATACTTTGGTATAATATTTTTAATATGAAAACAAAATCTTTTACTTTAATTGAACTATTAGTAGTAATCGTTATTATCGGCATTCTAGCCGGTGTAATTATTGTTTCTACTTCTTCATCTATTAATAAAGCTAATCTAGCTAAAGCACAATCTTTTTCAAACACTGTTCAAAATGAACTTCTTCTAAACTTAGTTTCTGAGTGGACTTTTGATGAAGGAGGAGCAGAGGACACTTGGGGAAACAACGATGGAACAGTGACTGGAGCTATTTATCAAAATAAAAGTACTGGTAATTGTGTTTATGGTGGATGTTATTTATTTGATGGCGATGACTATATTGATTGTGGTGACAAGACAATGTTAAGCATTACGGGAGATTTAACTTTGTCTGCTTGGATTAAAATTACTTCAGACTCTAACGGATATTATGTTATTGGAAAAGGTAGTGGAAATGACTATAATCAGATGTGGTGGATTGGTGCTGATGGTACCAAAAACCCTATTTTTGTATTAGGAAAAGTTGGAAACACTTCTGCTACGTATATTTTTAGTACTGATAAACTAGAAGTTGGTAAATATTATTATATTTTGACTACAGTATCGGGGGAGTATAGGAAGCTTATATGTTAATGGAATAAATAAAGGCGATGTAAGTATAGTATCAAGAATAGAAACTTCTGGTTCTGTTTTAATTGGTAGGAGAATAGATGGCTACGCTCCTTTTAAGGGATATATAGATGATGTTCGTATATATAATGGGGCGTTATCTTCTTCAGAAATTAAACAAGAGTATATTGCTGGCTTAAATTCACTTTTAGCGAATAACAATATTTCAAAAGAAGAATATAATCAAAGATTAGAGTCTCTTTCAATTAATTATTGATTTAATAATTGATTTATACTAATATATTAATATGATTGAAAAACAAGAAGTGCTAAAAATAATG
>JAQVZN010000024.1 GCA_028708155.1 Minisyncoccota bacterium
TTTATATATCTAAGTTTTTAACATCTTTAGCTGAAAGTTGAATAAATCTTTTTCTTGGAGCAACTTCTTTCCCCATAAGCATATCAATAATTTTATCAGCTTCTTTAGCATCTTCAATTTGAACACGAACAAGAACTCTTCTTTCTGGATCCATAGTTGTTTCCCATAATTGTTCTGGATTCATTTCTCCCAAACCTTTATATCTTTGGATTGAGAATTTTTGATTTTTAATGGTTTTAAAAATTTCATCTCTTTCGCCTTCAGAATAAGCGTAATGAACTTCTTTCCCTGCTTGAATTTTATATAATGGTGGTTGAGCAACATAAAGATACCCTCTCTCAATTATTTCTTTAAAGTATCTAAAGAATAAAGTTAGAATAAGGGTTTTAATATGATTTCCGTCAGAATCCGCATCACACATTATAATTATTCTATGGTATCTTAATTTCTCAACATTAAAATCTTCTGATATTGCTGTTCCCATAGCAATAACCAAATTTTTAATTTCTGCTGAAGCTAACATCTTGTCAATCCTAACTCTTTCCACGTTCAATATCTTTCCTCTTAAAGGTAAAATTGCTTGGAATCTTCTATTTCTAGCTTGCCTACTTGAACCTCCCGCTGATTCCCCCTCCACAAGATATATTTCTGATTCTTCTGGCTTCTTTGAAGTACAATCAGATAATTTTCCTGGAAGAGCTAATCCCTCAAGAATACCTTTTCTAAGAACCGTTTCTCTAGCTGCCCTAGCTGCTTGTCTTGCTTTAGAAGAAAGCATTGATTTTTCTATAATAATCTTTGTGTCTTGAGCATATTTATCAAGAAAATCAATTAAAGCTTCTGAAGTTACAGAATCAACAGCTGTTCTTGCTTCTGGATTTCCAAGTTTAGCTTTGGTTTGTCCTTCAAATTGAGGATCTTCTATTTTTATAGAAACAACAACCACAATACCTTCTCTAACATCATCTCCTGTAAGCTTATCGTTATTCTTAAGAACTCCATTCTTTTTACCATAATCATTAACAAGTCTTGTTAGAGATGTCCTAAAACCAGTTAGATGCATTCCTCCTTCGGGAGTAAAAATATTATTAGTAAAACTTTCCTCATTAGGCTCTATTTCATCAGTGTATTGGAAAGCAACTTCAACAAAAACACCATCTTTTTCTTTTGCAACATAAAAAGGGTTTGGATTTAAAACCTTAACATCGCCTATTAAATAGCTTAAGTATGATTTAACTCCTCCTTCAAAATAGAAATGATATTCAAATGGATTTTCTTCATCTCTTAAATCGTAAAAATCTATCTTAACCCCTTTAGTTAAATAAGCTTGTTGCCTTAAATGATCTAAAACTGTTTTTCTATTAAAATGAATTTCTTTAAAAATACTTTCATCTGGAGAAAAAGTAATTGTTGTCCCATGTTCTTTAGTGTCATCAATTTTTTTAACATCATATCTTGGAACCGAAGTGTCATATTCTTGAACATAGACTCCACCATCTTTTTTAACTTCTGCCTTAAGATATGTAGAAAGAGCACAAACAACAGAAATACCTACTCCATGCAATCCTCCTGATATTTTATAAGCCCCTCCTCCAAATTTTCCTCCAGCGTGAAGAGTTGTTAAAATTGTTTCCAAAGCTGACTTTTTAGTTTTTTCATGTGTATCAACAGGGATACCTCTTCCGTTATCTTCAACTTTAACCATATTGTTAGGAAGAAGACTTACTACAATATGATCACAATACCCCCCAATTGCTTCATCAAGAGAGTTGTCTACAACTTCATAGATTAAATGATGTAGTCCCTGTGGTCCAGTCGAACCAATATACATACCAGGTCTTTTTCTTACTGGCTCCAAACCTTCTAAAACTTGTATTGAACTAGCTGAATATGAATTTTCTTTATTAGTCATAACCTTTTTTATTTCTTAACTTCCCATTCTGGGTTTTGTATTAAATTACTAATTATTTTATTTTGTATTTTATTAATTTCTTCATTTTCAAGCCCTCTATCTTTTGCTTGCATATATATTCTAAAAGTAACACTTTTATTTAAATCACTATTATAAATATCAACTAATTCAATTTCTTTAATAAGTTTACTATCTAAAGATTTTATACTCTTTAGAACTTCTCCCACAAAAGTATCTTTTTTAACAATAACCGTGATGTCTCTTATGGCTATTGGGTAAGAAGAAATGAAAGTATATTTTTTATCTTTTTTAATTTCACTTTCAAAAACCTCAAAATCAAGTTCAAATAAAACAGGATCTAAATCAAGACCTAAAGATTCTAAAACATTACTTGAAAGATATCCAATAGTTCCCACTTCCCTCTTATTTATCTTAATTATAGCAGATTTTTTCTTACTAAAAAAGCTTTCTTTTTCATTTGTAATAAACTCAATATTTTTGATTCCAAAGCTTTCAAAAAGTTCTTCTAAATACCCTTTAATATTTTGGAAGCTTTTGCTACTAACACCAGAAATATATCTTTTTTCGCCAAAAACACCATTTTTCTTAAATCCTTTTCCTATTTCATATATCTTAACATCTTTCTCATACTTTAAATTAAGTTTCAAATTCTTAATTAAATTAGGAATTAATGATGGTGTTAAATATTCTGAATCAACAGTAATTGGATTTTCAATTTCAATTAATTTATTAAAATTAAAATTTTCTTTATCTTCTTTTCCAATAAAAGGATAATTATAAACCTCTGAGAAACCAAACTCTTTAAAAATTAATCTTAAATTATTGGCAAAATCAACGTTACTGTTTCTTTTTATTGCTTCTTCTGAAACTGGGATTACAGAATTTATTTTATCGTATCCATATATTCTTCCAATCTCTTCTATAATGTTTTCTTGTGCTACAATATCTTTTCTAAAAGAAGGGATTAAAAGCTCTATTTTATCTTTTTCTTCTTTTAAAATTTCTATCTCTAAACTTCTTAATATTTTTCTTACATCTTTTAAATCAACATCTATCCCTAAAAGATTTTTCAAATAATCTAAATGTAAAAAAATTCTAGTTAATTTTTCTTTTTTAGGATAAATATCTATAACTCCCTTTAAGATAGTAGCCCCAGCTATTTCTTGAATTAAATTAGCGGCTCTATCAAGGGCTAAGACAGTTAAATTTGAATCTATATTATGTTCAAACCTATAAGAAGAATCTGTTCTTATCTTAAGTTTTTTTGATGTTTTAGAAATTAAAGAGCCTTTAAAATTTGCAGACTCTAAAACAATAGCTTTTGTGTTTTTACTTATTTCTGCTTTTTTCCCTCCTTTAATTCCTGCAATAACCAAAACATCTTCTTCATCACTTATTGTTAAAGTGTCTTTATCTAACACTACTTCTTGTTCAGAAAGTGTTATAAATTTCTCTGATTTTTTAAGTTTGTCGATAATAATCTTCTTGTTTTCTGATAATTTTTCATAATCAAAAGCATGCAAAGGCTGTCCTAATTCAAGCATCACGTAATTTGTCACATCAACAACATTGTTAATAGGAGAAATTCCACAAACTTTTAATCTATCTTGAATCCATTTAGGAGATTCTTTTACCTCTATTCCTGTCAAAACTCTTGCAGAATATCTTTTACAGTCTTTATCTTTTACTTCTACAGATAAAAATTTATCAATTTCCGTATTCTTATCTTCTTTCAATTCTACTTTTAAATCATCTAAAGGTAAATTAAAAATAGCAGAACATTCTCTTGCTATACCAAAATGACTTAGAGCGTCGCTACCTCTATCTGGTAATATTTTAATCTCTAAAGCATAATCATCATCGTGCTTAACTGGAAGCTCCACCTCAAAAGCGTGAAGAACAATCTTATCGCTTAATTCTTTTACTTTAGGTAATTTTCCTTTTAATAATGAATTTAACCAATTGTAAGATATAATCATAATTTTAAAACTGTTTTAAAAATCTTAAATCTCCGCTGTGAAACCATCTGATATTATCAATCTTATATTTCATCATAGCGAGTCTATCTACAGAAACTCCAAAAGCAAAACCAGTAACATCTTTGAGTCCACAACTACTAAAAACGTTTTGATGGACCATTCCTGCACCTAATATTTCAAGCCAACCTTCTCCTGAACAAACAGAACAACCTTTTTGATTACAAACAGTACAGCTCATATCAACTTCAAATCCAGGTTCAACAAAAGGAAAAAAGCTAGGTCTTAATCTAATTTTGACGTTTTTATCTTTAAAATATTCTTGCAAGAATCTTAAAAGAATCCCTTTCAAATTAGCCACTGAAACATTTTTATCAACATAAAGACCTTCTATTTGATAAAAACAAACTTCGTGCCTTGCATCTGTTGCTTCACTCCTAAAAACCCTCCCTGGAACAGCAATTTTAATAGGTGGCTTATGAGTTTCCATATATCTAGTTTGGACATTAGAAGTATGAGTTCTTAATATAAATTTTTCTTTTTGAGAAAGATTTGCTCTATTTCCTTGCTTTATAAAGAAAGTGTCTTGCATTTCACGAGCTGGATGATCTAAAGGAAAGTTCAATGCATCAAAATTATGCCATTCGTCTTCTACTTCTGGACCTTCAACGACAGAAAAACCTAAAAAAGTAAAAATATCTTCAAGCTCTTTTTTAGCTAAAGATAAAGGATGGATATGCCCTCTTTCTACCTTATCTCCAGGTAAAGTTATGTCTAAAAATTCTTTCTCCTCTCTTTCTTTAGTTTCCGAAGTTTTTATAGCTTTTTTCTTTTTATCTATTTTTTCTTCTAAAAAAACATTAAGTTCATTTAATTTAATTCCCAATTCTTTCTTTGCTTGAACGTCTAAATCTTTCATTGAAGAAGATATATTTCTAATTATCCCTTTCTTTCCTAAATAATCTTTTTCTAAAAGTTCAAGATCTTTTAAATTAACAGACTTTTCTAATTTTTCTAAAATTTCTTTTTTAAGATTTTCTATATTCATATTGACTATTTTAACTCAAATCAATCAAAAAAGCAAATAAAAAATAAACCTAAAAAGGTTTATTATTTCTGCGGACCCGACCGGACTCGAACCGGCAGCCCCCTCCGTGACAGGGAGGTGCGATAACCAATTTCGCCACGGGTCCAATATTTATGTGCCAGAGGTGAGAATCGGACTCACGGCATCTCGCTTATGAAACGAGTGCTCTAACCACTGAGCTACTCTGGCCTCTGACTTTTATAAATGTTGCGGTTCCTAGAATTGCACTAGGGCCTCCAGCTTATGAGACTGGCGAGATACTACTTCTCCAAACCGCTATATCGTATATTATACTTCATACACTAAAAGAAAAATAAAATCAAGTTAAGCTAAAAAAGAGAATCTTCGAACACTACTAAGTCGTCCATAAAAAAGAATTCATCATGACCTGCAGGGCTTACATATAAATAAGTGCTAGTCTTCCACCCCAACTCCTGTACTGGAGAAGTTTGGGTAATTATAATGTCTCCATCTAAAATACCATAAAAAGTTGAATTATTTATTGTTCCGCAAACATGATGCCATTTTAAATCATTTATTTTTTTATCAGAAAAAGTAAATGTTTGCGATGTTCCGCTAGTGTTATAAATTTGAAAATAAGGAATTCCCTGGAAAGTATAAATATTAAAATCAAGCTCTTTACTCATAATATCTACTGTATATATAGAATCAAATTTAGCCCAAAAACAAATAGTTTTAAATTTTTGAAAATTTGGAAATTTTATTATTGACTGAGAAGCTTCAATGCAAGCACTCCCTTCAACACAATCAGTTGATCTATCAAAAACACTTCCCTCTGTTGTAGCTTTTAGTCCAAGCCTCCCCGAATCATATAAATAGTTAAAATTTCCTTGCTCTACATCCATTTTCCATTCACCAATAAGGCTTCCAGCAAGTTTTGTTTTAACTTCGTTAGCGTAAGCTATGGTTTTTCTGTAATTAGCCTCATCTTTCCAATCATTAATCCCCGCAATTAAAATTCCAGATAAAATGACAATTATGGTAATAACTGCCATAAGTTCAATTAAAGTAAAAGCTTTAGTTTTCATTTGATTATTCCAGTTTTTATTAAAGTATCTTTCGCTAGATTATACACTTCTACCATTTCTTCTTTTTTAAGTTCTGTGCATTTTAAACACTCTTTTAGTTTAAATATTCTTTTTACATTTTCTATATTTGGGAAAGCTTCCTCTCTAATACCATACATATCCATAATAAAGGCTCCATTATTCCCAGCGTAACCAAACCATCTTAAAACTTTATACATCAAATAATCTAAAGTTTTAATCATTTCTGCGTAATCTTCTTTTTCATAAAAGTAAGTAATTTTTTCCCAAAGCTTATTAAATTTATGAGGAACTTTATTCTTCCTAGGATCAGAGAAAAAATCTGAAATTCTCCTTACAATATCATTAACAAAAAACCTTTCTTTAAATATCATAACTAAAGAAATAACAATAAAGAAAATTGAAATTAAAATTGCCGCATTCCTATAAGGATCAATTAATGTTTGAACTTCGTTAGATAAAATTAGATTTGTATAATATGTTATGTCTTGTTCCATTATATTAAATTACCTATATTAAATAAATTCTTTTCTTTAAAATGTGGTGTAATTATATGAAGTCCTATAGGAAGCCCTTCTTTTGAGAGATTGAGCGGTACAGATATTGCAGGAAGTCCGGCTAAATTTATTGATGTTGTGTAAATATCGGCTAAATACATTGAAAGTGGATCCTTAGATTTTTCTCCAATCTTGAATGGAAGGACTGGAGAAACTGGACCTAAAATAGCATCTACTTTTGTAAAAGCTTCGTCAAAATCTTTTTTAATTAAAGAACGAGCTTTTAAAGCTTTTTTGTAATACGCATCATAATATCCTGACGATAAAGTGTAAGTTCCAAGCATAATTCTTTTTTTAACTTCCTCTCCGAAACCTTTTGTTCTTGAATCAATATAAATATCATCTAAAGAATCTCCTTTCCCTTTAAGCCCATATCTTATTCCATCAAATCTAGCTAAGTTAGCTGAAGCTTCAGCAGTCGCTATGATATAATAACAAGCTAAAGCGTGTTTAGAATTAGGTAAACTGATATCAACAATTTGAGCCCCCATAGCTCTATACTTTTCAATTGCTTTTAAAACCTCTTCTTTAACTTCATTATCAAGCCCTTCTTCAAAATATTCTTTTGGAACTCCTAACTTTATTTTTCTAATATCAAAATCAGAACTATCTTTTATAAATCTAACATTAGTAAAATCAGCTTCATCTTTTTGACCGATAATATTAAATATAGTTTCTGCATCTTCAACGCTATTTGTAAAACAACCAATCTGATCAAGAGAAGATGCGTAAGCCATAAGTCCACTTCTTGAAACCGTACCATAAGTTGGTTTCAATCCAACAACATTACAAAAAGAAGCTGGTTGCCTTATTGAACCTCCTGTGTCTGAACCTAAAGAAAAGGCACACATGTTAGCCGCTAACGCCGCTGCAGACCCTCCAGAAGACCCTCCAGGAACTCTTCTTACATCGTATGGATTCTTAGTTGGTCCATAGTATGAATTTTCCGTAGATGATCCCATAGCAAATTCGTCTAGATTTGTTTTTCCTAAAAAAACCGCTCCCTCTTCTTTCAACTTCTTAATAACAAAAGCATCATAAGAAGCAATATAGTTTTCTAATAATTTTGATCCTGAAGTACACCTTTTCCCTTCAATTAAAATATTGTCCTTAATTGCGCAAGGAATACCTGTTAAAAGTAAAGCTTCTCCGTTTTGAATCTTCTTGTCTGCTTCTTTCGCTTCTAAAATAGCTTCTTTCTCAAAAACATCCAAAAAAGCATGGATTTCAGAATCTTTTTCTTTAATTCTTTCTAAATATTCTTTTGTAAGTTCTTCTGCCGAATATTTTTTAGAATCTAAATCCTGTCTAATTTCTTTAATAGTTTTAGTCATCTTTTAATATTTTCTTTACCACTAAATATCCATCTTTTTCATTTAAAATCAAATTCATTCCTTCGTATTTTAAAGGAACGTCATCTCTTTCAACATTCAAAATACTAACCGAATGAGACATTTCTGGGACGTCTTTTGTATCTAACGCTTGAAGTTC
>JAQVZN010000025.1 GCA_028708155.1 Minisyncoccota bacterium
AAAAAGATTAAATAAATACTACAAAGAAAATGTTAAATAGACAAAAACATCAATTACTTATGGGGAAAATTTTAAGAGATATTTATACAGATATTTCTATTTCTTCTCTTTTGGGATTCAAAGGGGGAACTTGCGCTTATTTTTTTTATAACCTACCACGTTTTTCAGTTGATTTAGATTTTGATTTACTTGATAATACTTTGGAGACTCAAACATTAGTTTTTGAAAAAATAAAGAAAATTCTTTTAAAATATGGAGATATTAAAAATAGCTATATGAAAAGGTTTACTTTATTTGCCTTGCTGTCATATGGCACAGAAGATGATAATATAAAAATAGAAATAAATGTTCGTGATTTATTCCCTAACGCAAGAGAATATTATCAATTAAAAGATTATCTTGGGGTTTCTATGCTTGTTGCAAATGAAGAATTTCTTTTTTCTAACAAATTAGTAGCTTTAACTCTTAGGAAAGAATTAGCAATGAGAGATGTTTATGATATTAACTATTTTTTAAGAAACAACTGGAGTTTAGATGAAAAAATAATAAGATTTTGGATAAATAAAGACATGAAAACATATTTAGAAGAATGTGTTCTTTTTATTGGAAATATAAAAGATAATAAAATTCTTTTAGGGCTAGGAGAACTTGTTTCTTCTAAAGAAAAAGTTTGGATTAAGAAAAACTTAAAGGAAGAAACTATATTTTTGATTAGAAACTATATTAATGTATTGACAAATTAATACAATTGCAATACGATAAAAATATGACTATTAAAAATGATTCACAAATTCAAATTCGCGTTGATGCTAAAACTAAAAAAGAGGCACAAAAGATTTTTGATAATTTAGGGCTTGATATGAGTTCAGCAATTAAACTATTTTTTCATCAAACTATAAATTCTAAAAATTTACCTTTTGAAATAAGAGATGAGAATGGATTTACTTTACATAACGCTGAAATTTTAAGACATTCAATTGTTGATGCTAAAAATAGTCCTAAATCTTTTAAAAGCGGATCTGCTCTATTAAAAGATGCTTTAAGTGATTAATTATGTTCAATTTAAAGTATTCTTCTCAGTTTAAAAAAGATTTAAAGAATTATAAAAATGAGCAAAAAGTTTCAGCTGAATTAGAAAAAGTTTTAGATATTTTAATAAAAGGAGACGTCTTGCCGAATAAATATCATAATCATCCACTTAAAGGAAGCTTTAAAGATTGTCTTGAATGTCATATTAAGCCAGACATTATCCTTATTTACAAAAAAGAAAAATCAGAATTGATAGTTTTATTGCTTAGAGTCGGTTCTCATTCTAATATTTTTTAATTTAGTATAAACTCTTGATTTTTATAACGTTTTAGGTTATATTATAAACAATGCCTGTATTATTAAATAGAAAACAGATATTTTTCTTTTTTATAGGAATTTTTATTCTTCTTTTTATTAATTCAGTAGCATTTGCGGATGGACTTGTTCCTTGTACGGGAGCAAATTGCAATATGGATAGTGTCTTTGTATTAATTAATAATATAATGAACATTGTTTTTCCAATCATAAATTCTATTGCTTTTTGTTTGATTGTTTGGGGAGCGATACTTATGATAACATCCCAAGGAAGTGCAGAAAAATTTAAAAAAGGAAGAGAGGTTATACTCGCTGTAGCAATCGGATTCTTATTAATATATGGAGCAAAATTTATAGTAATAAGTTTTTTAGGAGGGCTAGGAGGAAATACCGAATGGTTTAAAAGTATTATAAAATAAGCCCCGTTAGCTCAGCTGGCAGAGCAGGAAGCTCTTAACTTCAAGGTCGTGGGTTCAAGTCCCTCACGGGGCACAGAGAAAAAATAAAGAATAAAAATATGTTAACAACAGAAGAAAAATTACAAATTATCAAGAAGTACAATATTCATGAGACAGACACAGGTTCTGCGGAAGTTCAGATTGCCCTTTTAACAGAAGAAATTCAAAGATTATTAGGACATCTTAAGGAAAATAAGAAAGACAATCACTCAAGAAGAGGTCTTCTTAAGATGGTTTCTAAGAGAAGAAAACTCCTAAAGTATTTAGAGAGCAAAAACGAAAAGATATATAATGAACTTGTAAAAAAACTAGGTCTATAATTAAGACCTTTTTTAACCTTTTGTATGGAAAGTAAAAATTTTAATTTGGAAATAGATAATAAACCTTTAACCGTTACTGTTAACGATCTCGCAGAGAGAGCTAATGGCTCTGTTTTTGTACAGTTTGGAGAAACAACAGTTCTTGCAACCTGTGTTATGGGTGAAAATGATGTCGATGGAATTGACTATTTTCCTTTAAGCGTAAATTATGAAGAGAAATTTTATGCTGGAGGGAAAATATTTGGCTCTAGATTCACAAGAAGAGAAGGAAGACCTTCTGATGAATCTCTTTTAACATCAAGATTAATTGATAGAACTTTAAGACCTCTTTTTGATAAAGATATTAAAAAAGAAGTAAGTATTACTGTTACTCTACTTTCTTTTGATAATGAAACAGAGCCAGCAATTATTGGTATTTTTGCGGCTTCTTTGGCTTTATTAATTTCTGATATTCCTTGGAATGGACCAGTTGCTGGAGCAAGAATAGGAGGAAGTGAAGATAACTTGATTGCTTTTCCTAACTACGAACAAAAAGCAAACGGGATTGATTTAATGGTTTCTGGACTTAAAGATAAAGACGGACAAGTGATTTTTAACATGTTTGAAGCTCAACTTTTTGAAAAAGAAGAAAGTGTTATCTTGAGTGCTGTTTCTAAAGCAAAAGAATATATTGAAAAACTTTTAGATTTTCAATTACAAATACAGAAAGAAGTTTTTAAAACTAAAAAAGTATTAAAAGTAAAAGAAAGAAAAGAAGAAGTGGAGAAAGAAATTCTAGCTGTTTTTAAAGATAGATTTGAAAAAGAACTTGATAGTCACGAACTTTCTTCAGAAGTAAAGGCTTTCTTAAAAAGTAAATATGATGATTCAGCTTCTATTAATGCGGGAATGGATTTTCTTGAAGACTATTTAGAAAAAACATTACATACCCTTGTTTTAAATAAAGAGCAAAGACCTGATAATAGAAAATTGGATGAAATTAGAGATCTTTCTGCTCAGATTGATTATCTGCCAAGAGTTCACGGTTCAGGTGTTTTTGTAAGAGGACAAACAAAAGCTTTATCAGTTTTAACTTTAGGAGGACCAGGAGAAGAAAAGATTTTAGAAGGAGTAGAATTTGATGGTAAGAAAAGATTTATGCATCATTACAACTTCCCTCCATTTTCAGTAGGAGATTCAAGACCAAGTAGAGGTCCTGGAAGAAGAGAAATCGGACACGGAAGACTTGGAGAAAAAGCTTTAGAGCCAGTTATCCCTAATTTTGATAATTTTCCTTATACAATAAGAGTTGTTTCTGAAGTTTTATCTTCAAATGGATCATCATCAATGGCTTCAACTTGTGCTGCTTGTTTATCTCTTATGGCTGGTGGAGTTCCAATTTCTAATATGGTAGCTGGAATTGCTATGGGGATTATTGTTGATTTAGATTCAACTATTCCTGTTTCAAAAAGAAACTACAAAATTTTAACTGACATTCAAGGACCAGAAGATCATTATGGAGATATGGATTTTAAGGTTGCAGGTACAGATAAAGGAGTAACTGCCCTTCAGATGGATGTTAAATTTGATGGAATAACAGAGAAGATGCTTCAAGAAGGATTAGAACAAGCTAAAAAAGCTAGATTCGAGATTTTAGAGGTAATGAAAGCCGTTATTTCAGAACCTAGATCTGATTTAAGTAAATACGCTCCAAGAGTCCAAATGATAACTATTAATCCAGAAAAAATAGGAGATGTTATTGGTTCTCAAGGAAAAATAATTAATAAGATTATTGATGAATGTGACGTTACTATCGAGATAGAAGATGACGGAAAAGTATATATCGCTTCTAAAAATAAAGAAGGAATGGACAGAGCTGTTAAATGGATTAAAGATTTAACAGAAGAAGCTACCGTAGGGAAAATATATGCCGGAACAGTTACTAAGATATTAGACTTTGGAGCAATTGTAGAGATTCTTCCAGGTCAAGAAGGAATGGTCCATATTTCTGAGCTAGACGACAAAAGAGTTGCAAAAGTTTCAGATATTGTTAAAATAGGAGATAAGGTACAAGTTAAAGTAATTTCTTTAGGAAACCAAGGGAAAATAAGCCTTTCACTTAAACAAGCAAAAAATGGACAACCTAGATCAGCAAACTGAAAACATAGGAGAAGAGATTTTCTTTGATTCTAGCGCCATAAGAACTATGGCTAAAGATATTAGAGCTCTTCAAGAGAAAGATACTTCTTTGAAAAAAGAGGAATTTTTCAATATAGAAGAGCCTACTTTAAGTATAAAAAAAGAAGAACCTGTTCCTGTAATTAATGAAAAGATTGTTCGTGAAAGGGAAAAGATTGAAAACATGATTAAATCATTAGATTCTTTCAAAACAGACGAAAATGTTTTAAGGAATGAAATCAATGTTGTTAATGATAAAGAAGAGGACAATGTGGTGCAAATTAAGACCCCAGAACCATTAGAAGTTCCTTTAAAAATGCAGGCAGAGGTTACAGAAGAGGCGCCTGTTTTAGAAGTGGAACCTAAAAGTATTTTAGAAGATGTCCTTAAGGAAGAGGCTAACCAAATTGAAAAAAAGGAAGAAAAGATAGTTCAAGAAGAAGTTAAATTAGAAGAAGCTCTTGAAGAAATTAAGGAGGAAGTTAAGTCAGAGGAAGATATTAAAGAAGAAGCGCTTCAAGAAGAGATAGAGAGACCAATTAAAGAGGAAACACTTCAAGAGGAAGTTCCTATTAAAGAGGAAATTATAGAAAAGCCGATTAAAGAAGAAGCTTTAATCGAAGAAGTGCCAATTATAGAAGATTCGGAGGATATCTTTGAAGAATTAAAAGAGGTTGAGCAAGAAGAGCCAGTTAAGGTTTCTGAAGAAGAGAAAGAAGTTTTTGAAGAGCTCAAAGAAGAAAAACCAAAAATAGATGAAGAAGAAAGATTAGAGCAAATTAAAAAAGAAGAAGCAGAGCTTCGAGAAAAGCTTATTCCTTTTGATAAAAGTATTGAAAAAGCTCTTTTAGAAATAGAAAAAATAAAAGAAGAGATTAAAGGAATAAGGAAAGAAGAAAGAGAAGTAGAGAAGAAAAAACAAATTTTAGAACAAGAAGAAAGAAGTGCGGATGATGAGAAAAAAAGAAAAATTGAAAAACAAAGATGGGAAATTGAAAAAGATAGGGATTCTTTAGAACAAAAAAGATATGAAAAAGAAGATGAATTTAAATCAGTTAAGCTTCAAACTAAAGAAATTGAGCTTAAAAAAGAAGAATTAGATAAACAGATTTTTGCTTTAGAGGAAGAAAAACAAAAAATAGAAGCTAATAAAAAGAACGCTTTGCTTTTAGAAGAAAAGGCCTCTTTGCTTATAGAATTAGAAAAAATAAATAAGGAATATGATAAAATAAACGAAGATCTTTTAGAGAATAACGAAGAAAAAGAGTCTGTTTTATTTGAATATAATGCGTTGAAATTAGAAGAAGAAAGTGTTGAAACGGAAATTAAAGTTTTAGAAGATAGAAATAATAGTACAGAGGAGGTAATTGAAAAAAGAAAAATAGAAGAGGAAAGAAGAGAGAAAGAGGTTCAAAGGAGGACTTTAGAAAAGCAAAGATGGGGACTTGAAGATAAATTAAATAAGATTAAGGCAAAAAGAGAAAAAATAAAAGAAGACTATAAAAGAATGACCGAAGGAAAGAACTCTCTTGAAGAAAAAATTAAAGAAATTGAAAACCAAATTGTATGAATAAACCTTCCACATTTTCAAAAATAATGGTAAGAATATTCTGGTTTGCAATTTTAATAGCTTTAATATTAGCCATTGCTTCAATAATTAGATTAATAATATTACAATAATATGTTTGATAAAGAATTTATAGAAAAACAAAAAGAAAGTTTAGAGAAAGAAAAGAAAGATCTAGAAAGACTTCTTTCAGAATTTGCGACTAAAGACAAAGAGGATGGTGACAATTGGAAAACAAATTATACTAATATTGATCCAGAAGAGGTGGATCCAGAAGAAGAAGCTAATGAAGTTGAAGAATTTGTAGATCTTCTTCCTCAAGAATATACTCTAGAGATTAAATTAAAAAATGTTAATGAATCTTTAGAAAAAATAGAGAAAGGGACTTATGGAATTTGTGAAAGCTGTGGAAGAATGATACTAGAAGAAAGGTTAGAAGCGAATCCTTCAGCCAAAAAATGTCTAGAGTGTCTAGATTTATAAATATAAAAACAACTCTTTAGGGGTTGTTTTTTAATAAGAAACTTTTGTTCCGAGAGAATATTTTGATAATGGATTAGTAGTTCCTCTTACGTCAAAATGTAAATGAGAACCATCTCCTCCGAGTGAGATACATAATCCAGTATTTCCCATATATCCGATAATTTCTCCTTGGGTTACTTTTTGTCCTACAGAAACTGTCCAGTAAGATAAGTGTCCGTAATAAGTAACTACTCCATTAGGGTGAAGAATAGTTACGTAATTTCCAGAAGGCCAAGCATATTTTGCTTTTTGAACTGTTCCCGAAGCAGCAGCTACAATAGGCGTTCCTTTTGTGCTTGCAATATCAATAGCATTATAATAGTGAAGCAAGTTAGTAATAACCCCCTTTGTAGGTGAAATAAAGTAGTTAGAAGCAATGCTTATATACCCAGCGGCTGGGGTGCTAGTAGTAACAGTTTTTGGCATTTTACCATTAGGAATAAGTAAAATATCTCCGATATAGATATCATTAGCATCAGCTAAATCATTAAAAGAAATAATGTCTTCTGAAGTTGATTGATATTTTTTAGCAATGGATGAAATAGTATCTCCTTTTAAAACCATGTGTAACAATCCTTCTGTTGGAAGAATAATTAATTTTTGACCTGGTTTAATAGGAGTAGATTTACTGATTTCGTTAGCAAGTAAAATTGTTTCTAAAGAAATATTGTATTTTTCAGCGATACTTGAAAGAGTTTCTCCTTCTTTAACAGCGTGATAGATAATATCTTTTTTTAAATTTTCTTCATTTTCTTCACTAAAGCTAACCCCATAACTCATACTATTTGCAAATAACGGAGAATTTGAAGAAGTCAAAATGGCACCATTTTCAATAATCATGTTTTCAATAGGAGTCATTATTTCTGGGACTAAGCTTACAAAAGCTTTTTCTGGAGATTCAATAATCTTTTTACTGTTTATACTAGAAACAGAAAAATTAGCAATAGTGATTACTAATAGAACTAAAAATATTATTCTTTTTTTACGAAAAACTTTAAAAGCTTTCCCCTTCATTTCATTAACTTTCGTATAGAAGGATTTGTCGTCTTTAATACTAATATTCTTATTACTTACTAATTATTAATATATAATAATATTAACGTTTTTAGGGGGTAAAGTCAAGGAAAA
>JAQVZN010000026.1:0-5858 GCA_028708155.1 Minisyncoccota bacterium
AATTGACCAATTCTAAATTTTTTGCTATTGTAATTCTATAAAATTAAATGAAAGAATATGAGTTTTACATATAATCCAAAAAAGAAAAAAAGAGCAAGAACACACGGATTTCTAGCAAGAACAAGAAGTAAAACAGGTCGTGCTGTTTTAAAAAGAAGAAGAGAAAAAGGCAGAGTAAGATTAACTGTTTAATTTTTAATGCTTAAAAAAGAGAACAGATTAACTAAAAAAAAGGATTTTGATAGAGTATATAAAAAAGGGAGAGGATTAAAAGCAGACTCTCTTTTTTTAAAAATAGCTGAAAATCCTAATAATCCAACAAGGTTTGGAATAGTAGTTTCTAAAAAGGTCTCTAAAATGGCTGTTACTAGAAATAAGATTAAAAGGACTGTTAGAGAAATTATTAGAAACACAGATTTTAATACAGGGTTTGATATAATAATAGTTGTTTACCCTTCTATTAAAACAAAAAGTTTTATTGAAATTAAAGAAGAAATTAATAATTTATTTAAAAAAGCAAAATGTTTGAATTTATAGGAATCGTATTTAATGCCGTTTTATATCAACCAATTTTAAACTTTTTAATCTGGCTTTACATAGTCTCTAATAGTTTTGGTTTGTCTATCTTAATCCTTACTATTATTATTAGAACTTTACTTCACCCTCTTAACAATAAATCCTTAAAATCCCAGAAAGAACTTCAAGAAATTCAACCTCTAATTAAAGATTTACAGGAAAAATATAAAACTGACACTCAAAAACAAGCTGAAGAACTTGTAAAATTATACAAAGAAAAAGGTTTTAATCCTTTCGCTGGTTTTTGGTATATGCTTCTTCAAATACCTATTATTTTAGCCCTATATCAAGTTATTAATTACATTGCTTCAGGAAACGATATTTCTAGTAAACTTTATTCTTTTATAAATTTTACTGGAACAATAGAGCCAATGTTTTTAAACATGAACCTTTCGGAGCCTAATATTTATTTTGCTATTGTCGTAGCAATCGCCCAATTCCTTCAAATAAAAACAATGCAACCAAAGAAAGAAAAAGAAGTAGAAAAGAAAGAAAAAGATCAAACAGAAAAAATGCAAGAAATGATGCAGAAACAAATGCTTATTTTATTCCCTGTCTTTACTTTCTTCATTTTAACTCAACTACCATCTGCTTTAGGAGTTTATTGGCTTGTAGTAACAATATTTTCGATCGTTCAACAAAAGATAATTTTTAAAAACTAAAATTATGTTAGATGAAAAAGAACTTAAAATTATAGAAGAAAAATCAAAAGAATTCTTTAATAAAATAGGATTAGATATTGAACTTCAAATAAAATATAGAGAGGAAGAAAGTGATATTTTAGAAATGAATGTTCTTAATATTGAAGACGCAAAAATGTTTATTGGAAAACAAGGTTTAATCCTTGCAGATATTCAACTTCTTTTAAGGAAAGTTATTAGAAAAGAGATTGGAAAAGAGATTTATCTTACCTTAGACATTGATAATTACAAAGAAAATAAAATCAACAACTATAAAAGTATTGCTAATTCTGCCGCCGAAGAAGTTGTTACAACTGGACAACAAAAAATGCTACCTCCTTTGTCAGCTTATGCAAGAAGAATAATTCATATGGAGCTCGCAAAAAGAGATGACGTCGCCACTGAAAGTGTAGGAATGGGAGAGCAAAGAAGAATAGTTGTAAAACCTCAAATAATTTAAAAACACCTTACGGTGTTTTTTAATAACTATTTTCTCTTTTGTTAATTTCTTCTGGGTTTGTAGTAATAATTTGATCTTCCGTATAAGAAGCTACCACTCTAATGGCAACGTGCTTTTGCCCTGCAAAGAAAATTCCCTCTCCAACAGGAACTTCAAGTAAAAGCATTTTTTCTTGATCAGTTAACATAAAAGTATCTTGAATTATATCAATTCCAGCAGGACTTTGCTTTAAAAGTAATTGCAACGAAGAGTTAGTAATAATAGGTTTTCCATAGCTTGATCTCATAAAATCAGAAACGTCTTGGGTGATTGTAGTTACTCCAAGCCAATATTTTCTACCTCTTTTACATAAACCAAAAAGGAAAGAAGCTCCATCTTCATTTTGCATCATCCACCAAGCCTCATCAATAATTAAAATTCTTTTCTTAAGAGAAGACCTTACTTCATTCCAAATATATCGCATAATAATAAACATGGCAATTGGCCTTAACTCATCCTCGATATCTCTTATTCCAAATACAGTTAATCCATTAGCTGTGTTTACGTTTGATTTATTATTAAAGAATTCAGAAAAAGTTCCTTTAGTAAACTTTCTTAATTTTTCGGTTAGTTCTTGAGCTCCACTCATTCCTTCTAAAACAGATTCTAAATCACTCAAAATCGGAATATTTTCATTCCATAATTTTGGATCTGAACTAGGAGTAATATCTCGCGCAGCATAAGTTTCGCTTAAGGCTCTATCTATAATCGCATCTTCTTGAGGAGATAATCCACCAAGCATTACCCTAATAAGTCCAACAAGGTTAATAATATTTGACCTTAAGACATCTTCTGGGTCCTCTCCCTCTCTTATCTCAGGCAAATCAAATGGATTGATATGACTATCAGATCCAAGAGAAATGTTGTAGAAAGAGCCTCCAGTAGCCTCTGCTAGCGTTTTATACTCGTTCTCAGGATCCATAATAATACAATCTATTCCTACCATAAGAGAACGTAAAACTTCTAGTTTAACTGCATATGATTTTCCAGAACCAGACTTAGCGAAAATAACCATATTAGCATTTTCTAAACTAAATCTATCAAAAAGAACTAAAGAATTATTATGCTTATTTACTCCAAAAAGAATACCGTCATTAGAGCTCAAATCAAAAGAAATAAAAGGAAAAATACTTGATAAAGGAGAGGTGTTTAATGTTGTATGAATATCTAGACTATCCATTCCATAAGGAGAAGTTGATAAAAGCCCTTCCTTTTGCTGATATAAGGCTGGTTTAATATATATTAATCTTGACTCTAAGATTGATCTTAATGTTGTTTCTATTTGAATTAATTCTTTTTTATCCCTTGCATAAACAGTAAGATAAAGTCCGAATTTGAACATTTTTTCTTGAGCTGTTTGAAGACTACTTCTTAATTCTTCTAAATCACCATAAGCGGTTTCGAGTGCTGGATCAGAAATCAATCCTTTCTCATCTCTTTGTACAAGTTCTGCTTGGACCTCAGTAACTTTCTTTCTTAATTGTTTTAAAACTGTTTCTGTTTCAATAGGATGAAAAAAGAAAGAAATATCTAAAGGAATATCTAAATTAATAATAGGAGATAACCATCCTGTATTTAAATATCTTGGATATGAAAAAATAAAGTAAGTTTTAGATAAAACCTCCCCAATTTCCGCATCACTTGAATTTATTTTTATTGAAGCAGGTGCAATAATATCTTTTTCGTTCTGAAGTTCTTCACTAAAAAGTTTTTGCTTTACTTCTTCTTTGTTTTTATTATTAAATAATCCCATTTTATTATTTTGTTAACTCTGGTGGAAGCTCTGGATAATAACCATACTCTGCCTCTTGTGGGTGATAATTTGCCCATAAAAGTTCTATAATCTCTGCCGTATTAAGCGGAGCTGACTTAAGCCCACATCTCCTTAATCCAAGAGCAATATATTCCATTCTTTGATAAAGTTGATATTTTGCTGCCTGAAATTTTTGTTCTGTTAATTGTGCCTTGTTATTATCTTCCCCCTCTGGCATAAAATTAGTTAATTCTGTTAAAGGAAAATACGGAGTAATCACATAAAAACTTTTTGTCATAATAGATCCTCCTCCAATTATTTCTTCAATAAACTTTATATATTCTCCTGTCTGCATTTTTAAAAGCTCATTTTCTTGCTTTTTTTCCATTTCCTGCAACTTCTCAATATATCCAGTCATATTAATTCTTCTTGATTGAACAAGTATTTGTGCTTGGAAATCAAGAGAATTTAAGAAATTTTGGAACTGATAAATTATTGCTGTTTGCTCCTCTGCAGATTTTAAACCAAAATTAGTAGAAGAAACTATAAGCACTCCTCTTAAGGATTGATTTTTTAATATAATAATACCTTCTTTGATTTTCTCTACAGGTATAAAGTCTTGTGTTGGGATTTTGTTTGAAGCCATTTTAAGATATATCTATTTTATTCTGAAGCTCGTTTAATTTTCCTTTTCTAAGTTCTAATCCTTCAAAAGGATCTTTTTCATTTTGGAGATCAAGAGGTGTTTTCAACTCTACTTTAAGAAAAACTGGCATTTCTTTCCTTTTCCACAAATACAATTTAGGCATAACCGTAAAGTTCATAATATATGTTATCATCTGAATAAAAGGACGTCCATCAATCTTTAAAAAAGCACCTGCTAACGCTCCTCCTGCTATTATACCTGATAACACAAGAAAAATAAACAGATTAGATTCCCCAAAAGAAAAATACATTGTAAAAATTATAGCTCCAGCAAAACCGACGAGCATAGATTGCTTTAAAGTCAATGGCCCTACTATCTTTGCTTCCTGTTCTATAAATTGTGGTACTCTATATTGCATCAATTATATTATAGATTATTAAAGAAATGTTTACAAGACTTTTAAAATCATTGACATTTTATTTATTTTCTTTTATAATAATCACGCTCTAAAAAGAGTGTTCATTCACAATTTAGGAGGAAGTAAAAATGAATCAAAGATTATCAGCCTTTTTCAAAATGGCTCTTATTATAGCTATTCCATTCGTAATGGCTAACGTACCGCGCTACTTAAACATCCCCGAATTCACATTCTTATTCACTTCTATTGGAATTATTATCTTTGGAATCTTGATAATTCTTTCCCCTTATCTGATTCTAGCTCCAGCGAATCTTTTCTTCACTTTAGTCCCAGAAAATAAAGTAAAATATGTAGTATCTGGAGGAAAACTTAAAAAAATTATACTTTCATCTAATAAATACAGATTAGATGAAAATTATAATGTTGAAGAAGGAAAAGGAGGAAGTTCTGGATTAAGAGGAGGATTACATTTATATGGAATCTGGCCATTTTCAGACATTTTAGTCTACAGATTCAAATGGATAAATATAACTATTGAAAATAAGATTGTTCCCCATGATGAGATATTAGATAATGTGATTTTAAAAGCAGACATGTATCTTTTAGAACTAAAAGGGGCAGAAGATAAAGACTTAATTCCTTTAACTGTAAAAACTGTAGTAACAATAAGGATAACTAATCCTTATAATGCTATGTTTGAAATTCAAGATTGGCTTGAAGCTACAGCTCAAACCATTAATTCAGCCGTTAGGAATGAAATTAGAAAAGATTCTTTTCACAATCTTATTGATGGCGATTTAAAGGCAACAACCTATACAACATTAGGTGAAAATATATTTAAAGAACTTGAGAAAAAAAGGTCAGATGAAGGAATAAATAACCTCAAAAGTCTTAAAGAAAAAATAGGAGTTACCGTAAGTGCCGTGAGGGTTATAAACATTGACCCAGAAAGCAATGTAAGAAACTTAACCTTAAAAAGAACGGAAGCTAAAATAAATGCAGATGTAATAGTTACTGAAGCTAAAGGAACAGCTGACGCCATAGAAATAAAAGCAAAAGGTGAAGCTGCAGCTTTTATAACTAAAGCTAATGCCTGGGAAGAAAAAGGAATGGATCCAGTTCTCGGAGTAACATTAGAACAATTAGAAAGCTCTCACTTAGACTATTCATTATTCGGCGGAACAGTTCCCGACTTCCTTAAAAAAGTCTTTGATAAAAAAAGATGAATAAAGAACGAAAGTTCTTTTTTTTATTTCAATTTTATCCTAAACTTCCAGAAGGTGGAT
>JAQVZN010000026.1:5958-7313 GCA_028708155.1 Minisyncoccota bacterium
CTTCTCTCATTACATATTTTCTAAAACCTGCAACTGGTTTTAAAAGTGCACTATTCAATCCAGCATCTCTATATTCGCCACCTTCTAGATATTTTTTTTCAAAAGCCGCTTCTGACATTGATTCTTTATCGGCCATCTTATTTTCTGTTCTTACTTGCCAGCTATTAAGACCTTTTTGCATTCTTGGAGCCATAAATTGAGCGGTTTTTGTCGCTGCTCCTGAAATTGTACTTATTACCTGTTTACCCATTGTTGGCATAAATTCCTTAGACATTATAAAGACTACTAACATATATAAGAATAAGAAAATGTAGTTTGAAAAAGTATCAGGAATACTTGTTGTCATTAATGTAATATTTGATAAGAATCCACCCTCAGACACACCAGATCCTTTTAATGGTATTGAGAAAAGCTTAAATCCTAATCCCAAAAGAAAAGTTAAAGGAATTCCTATAAAAAGCCATTCTGAAAGTGTCTTTGACCACTGTTCATAAAACTTATCAATAATAGGTATTTCGCTTTGATAAGAAACAATAGCTAATGGAGCTAAAATAGCTAGAATCCACAAAAAACAAATTCTCATTAAAAATATTCCTGTCATTAATAAAAACATGATTCCAACAATAAAGTTTAAAATAACTGTCAAAACTAATATTGGTAGCCACCCAGTAACAGACAAAGTAACAAAACCAATTCCTCCTCCAACAATTGCCGCAATATTACCAATAGGGATTAACGATAAAAGAATTTCTGCAACTACTAACACAATCATTTGTTTAAAATAAGCCATGGAAATATTCGTTAAAGTAGCTGTAGCTTGTCCGGACAAAGAGCCATCATTTCCACTTAAAACATTAACTATTGCTCCTTGAATATATCCAGCAATATCAACAAGTGCCCCCATAAGAAATAAACTAAAATTTACTATCAAAGCCAATCCAATCAAAGTGAATAAACGCTTTTGTCCTTGCACCGAATCTCCTTTTAAAATCATTGAAAGTCCTGTCCAAACAAAAGAGATAATAATCACTAAATTAGCAATTCCTACAATAAATTCCCACCCCCCAACAACTATCACATTTTGCATCAAATTAACATCGATATTCATAGCCCAATCAACTAAAGATCCCGCTACGCTTAAAAAAATCATTGATTCAGAAAGTATTAAAGTAACAAAAACAAGATATGTTCTTACCGTATTATCTAAAAAGTCCAAAGCATCTAACTGCATTGAGAAAATATCCATTACCCCAAAAGCATCAGCATGCGCAAATTGAGGAAGTAAAAAAATTCCAACTAAAGCTCCTAAAATTATTAAAAGAAATTTATTTTTTTTAAAAAAATTCATTAATTTT
>JAQVZN010000027.1 GCA_028708155.1 Minisyncoccota bacterium
ATGTTATTATTTTTTAAGAGATAATCAATATCCCAAACCATATTTTCAATAATCTGTACTTCTCTTTCAAACCCTTCAAAAATGGCTATAGAATTCTTTATACCATTCAATTTATCCTTCAAAGATTCAAAATTAATTTCTTCATCTTTAGAAAGAACACCGTTTTTGTTTTTGATAAGGGTTTTGGCTTCTGTAATAAGATCCTCTAATTCTTTAATAATATCACCCTCAAGAACTGTTTTGTAATGTATAATAAAAAAGGGCTTTAGTCAAGCCCTTTTTATATTAATAACCGTTTTTCATTCTTTCTTGCGCTTCTTTGTAAGCTGATGCTGGTTCTACTCCATAACTTATTCCCTCTCCAACTTCTTTTTCTTCGCGAGGTGAAACATGTTTCAACTCTCCTCCCATCGCTTCAAAAAAAGCTGTCTTTTCAGCTCTGCTCATATCTCTAACCAATTTTAATGCTTCTGATACAGAATCCCTTACTGGTTCTGTTTCTTTTTTATTTGGATTTTCAAAATTCATATTTTTTAATTTAATTTATTATAAAAATCTCCTAAATCTTTTAATAATTTTTTACAATTTTTTAATTGAAAAATTTCTTTAATCTCTAAAGCTTTTTCAAGCTCTCCTCTTTGAGCAAGGTCTATAAAAACTTCCTCCGCCTCTTTAGTTGCAAAACTCAAATCTTTTAAATCAAATGCTTCAATAAAACTATTTATCTCTCCTTTATTCCCTCTTTTAATTATTTCTTTAAAACGTCTTTCAATTGCTTCAACTACTCTTTCTGATTTTAAAAACTCTTCCGAAAATTTACCCAACTCAACCATTTCTTTATAATCAGAGGTCCAGTTTAAATTTTCAATAAAAACATCTTTTACTTTTTCCAAAGTTTCTGTGCTTAAATCTAAATCCATAACATCTCTGTAAAAATGACAAATGTCTAAAGCTTTAGAAAACTCTACGACAAAACTTTTCTCAAGAGCTGTTTTGATTTCAGGATTATAAATAGAAATACCAGCGTTCTCTAATACTTCAAACATTTTTTCATTTGATAATCCTTCCTTTTCTTGATAATCTTTTAATTCTTCTATAGCTAAAGTGATTTCTCCTACTGTTCTAGGATCCTCTCCATTATTAATTCTCTCAATCCCAAACTTAAAATTACCGATCGCAGAAAGATTTACATTGTTATTTTCTTCTTCTTTTTTCTCTTTGAAAAAAAACATATATTTATTCTTCTTCTTTAACATAAACTTCTCTTTGTCTTGAACCTTCTTGAGGCCCAACAATCCCTCTTTCTTCAAGTGAATCAATGAGTCTTGCTGCTCTTGCATATCCAACACCCAGCTTCCTTTGAAGATAAGAAGTAGAAGCTTTTCTTGTTTGAATAACTATTTGCTTTGCTTGATTATATAAAGGATCTTCATCTGATAGAAATTGATCCATCTGAGCTTCAGGAGAAGTATTCGCTTCTTCTAGGACTGCTTTTAAAGAATTATCATTTTCTTGTTCTAATTCTAAATATCTTTCTGGATTCTCTGCCTCTTCTTTAATTTTCCTTGCCTCAATCCAAGAAACAACATCTTTTATTTCATTCTCAGAAACAAATGGTCCTTGAATACGTCTTAAATTAGAAGTATCTTTTGTTTGAAATAATAAATCACCTTTTCCTAAAAGTTTTTCCGCTCCAACAGAATCAAGCATAGTTCTTGAATCAATTTGAGAAGCTACCTTAAGTCCAATTCTACTAGAAACATTTGCTTTAATAAGTCCTGTAATAACCTCAACGGATGGTCTTTGAGTTGCTAGAATAAGATGAATTCCAACTGCTCTAGCTTTTTGAGCTAACCTAACAACATAAGATTCAAGCTCTTTTCCTCTAGCCATCATTAAATCAGCAAGTTCATCTATAATAACAACGATGTAAGGCATTTTCTCCATTCCCTCTTTCCAGCTTTTATTATAAGTTAAAATATCTCTATTTCCAGCGTCTCTTAAAACTTCAAATCTTCTTTCCATTTCTTGAACAAGCCACTTTAAAGCAATAATTGTTTCATCAGCGTTAGCAATAACCGGACACATTAAGTGATTTATTGGGTTATATACTGGGAATTCCACTTTCTTTGGATCAACCATAACAAATTTCATATCATCAGGACCATTTCTATAAATTAAACTTAAGATAATACAATTCAAACAAATAGATTTTCCAGATCCTGTTGTTCCCGCAACAAGAAGATGGGGCATATCTGCTAAATCTGCATAAACAATATCTCCCCTAACGTCTTTTCCTAAAGCAAAAAGTAGTGGAGAATCTGATTCTTTAAATCTTTTATCGGCAAGCATTTCCCTTAACCCCACAGAAACTCTCTTTTTATTAGGAATTTCTATTCCTACAAGAGATCTTCCTGGAATTGGTGCCTCTATTCTAATAGAAGGTGTTGCTAAATCTAAAGCTAAATTTGTAGCTAAATTTGTAATTTTAGAAAGTTTAACTCCTTCGGCTGGTTTTAATGTATATTGAGACACAGTTGGACCAACATTAACTTCTCCCATCTCTACAGGAACATCAAAATTATGTAAAGTTCTTTTAATCACATTTGAATTAAGTTTAATATCTCCACTTTCTGGTTTATCAGTTTTATTAGAAAGAATTGAAAGTGGAGGTGCTTCATAAGGCGCATAAGTCTTTCTTTGCATAATTACTTTTGGTTCTTTCTCCTTAACAACTTCTTCTTTCTTTTTTTCAAACTTAGGAATAATTTTAAAAATCGGTTTTTTCTCTTTTTTAGGAGAAGCAACTTCTTCTTCGTCTTCTTCAAATTCTTCCTCTTTTTTACACTCTTTAATTTTATTAAATAAAGGCTCAAGTAAAATAATTAAAGTAACTGCTGATAAAACATTTAAAGTAAGAAAAGTTACCCAAAAACCAAACCCTTTCATTATTAATATTGAAATCATGTATCCAATAATTCCTCCTACCCCTGAATAACCAAAATCAAATCCTTCTGAACCAATATATCTTAATTCTGCGATACCAAAAATAGCTGATATTTCTAATAATAAAGCAATCAAAAGGAAACCAATATGATTTTCCTTATTATGATAAGGATTGTCTTTCCATAAAAGAAGAACTGTTGCCATTAAAAAAACTACCGGCAAGATATAGACTGCATTACCAAATAAAAAACGGAAAAAACTTTCTAAGTTATTCCCTATGGTTCCCGCTGCATCAGCAAAAGCAAAAACAAAAATCAGAGTAAAGATAAAACATATTCCAGCATAGATGTAATTCTTGTAAGTTTGTACAAAACCTGGCTTCCTTACAATCTCTTTTTTTGTGTCTTCCTTTTTCAAAGAAGGTCTTCCTCTTTTTTTGTGTCTTCCCATATATTATCTTCTTCTATTATTTTTTTAATTTTCTCTCCTATTTCTTTATTAAATCCAGAAAAAGCAACATCTTTAATAAATATAATAGGATAATATCTAAAGTTTTTTGACATTCCTTGGCTTCTTGCAAATTCCTTTTTGTAAGAATCTAACTCTTTTAAAAAATCAGGACTAGAAATTAAGTGCTCACTGTAAGAATAATTATTTGAATCTAAAAAAGAAATTAAATCTAAATATAGCTCATCAGAATTATCTCCAAAAACATTAATTTCTGAAACACTGTCTTTAAGTTCAGTATAGTTCTCAAAAATAATTTCAACCTCTTTTTCTTTCTCAATTCCTTCGGCGCTTTTAATATTAACAATGTAAAAAAAACTAACAATAACGACTAAAAGTAATGTAATTACTTTGCCCTTCATAATTATCTACAAGTGCCATCATAATAATCTTGAATCAAACAAGTATCTTCTTTGATAGTACAGGTACCCACATTCATATCAACTTCACCGCCTCTTATTGCACAATATATTTGAGACGCAGTATCATATCCAGTAATTTTTACTCCCCCAACAGGACAAGCTCCATTAAAAAGAGCCCACTCTTCACATTGTCTATTATCTTCAAAAAGACAAATACCGTATTCTCCATCTGGTTTAGTATCCATAACTATTTGCCCACCCTTATCTAGGCAATTAGTTGAAGCTGGATTAGCTAAAGAAGTTTTATCTTCTTTTTTACATTCTCCAACATAAGCCACCTCCACCTCGCCAGCCATACAAGAATTAGAATAAGTTTTTTCGTCTATTCCACAAACCGGAGCATACTCCAAAGTACAAATTTTTTGATTCTCAATTTCTTCTATAATATTTTCTGTAACAGAACCATTTTTCAAATGATTTGTCGCATAGAAAATACTCCCTACTAAAATTAAAGTTATTAGAATAATAAAATATATAGCTTGTTTGTTCATTTTTTTAAATATTATTTATTATTACTTTAATTGTATTCTAATTAAAACAAAAAATCAACACATAAAAAAAAGAGGGTTGTTAATCCTCGTAAAATTATGCAAGAAGTCTTTCTGCAATTATTTGATAATTATTAGCTACCCTTTTTACCACATCTTCATCAATCTTTCCTTTGTTTTTCTTAAGAAGATCTTCATTCAAGACATTGTTCCCATCAAGGAAACGAGTCGTGTTTGGAGTAATTCCTTCTCCTGTCCAAACAAGCTCCCACTTATCTTCAATGTTTCTTTCAAGACCAAATTTAAGTCTTGTGTCAATAACAGAGAGTCCTCTTATTTGAGAAAAAGCTGACACCTCATTATAAACAGAGATTGCGCTCTGTTTTAACATTAGGCACAAAACCTTTGAAGAAAGATCTTCAATTTTGTTCTTTTCAAGATAAGCAGATAAATACTCAATTGCGCCATCTTCATGACAAGGAGTATTCTTAATTTTTAGATTGAAGAAGGGAGTTTCAAATTTACCGTTTATCAAAACGTCTTCTTCAATAGGAAGTCCTTGCGTCCAAGATTTTCCTTTTTCATAAGCACTACCAAATGATTGAGTATAGTAACCTCTTACCATACAAACAACTGGAAGAGAAGGAACATTCCGAGAAATAATAGTTCTTTGAAGATCAATGTTTTTTAGACTCAAAGATCTTAGTTTCTTCTCATCTTCAGAAACAAGGTCGGTTGTTAGAAAACTTTTCTGTTTAAAAAAACGTGATAAAGCACAAGAAATTTCACCCTTGTCTTTAATCTTAATATTCCCATTACTTTCTGCAGTGTCATTAAAAACACTAATCAAAAGTTTTTGCATATACGGCTCAGAGAAAGAATAAAGGTTTATTCCTCCCTCTTTAATAAGTTTAGTTTCGCTAATCATTTTAACCACTGGTTGTAAATGAGCCGAAAAGGCCATATTTTTTATAGCCTTTCCAAATTAAAAAGTCAACAATATATAGAAATTTTTCCTTAAGATAAGTTTTATCTATTTTTAAAAATAAAAACGTCTTCAATTTTTTTTGCTTTTAAAGTTTTTGTGATTTTATAAGCTAGCTCTAAAGAAGGATTATATCTTCCTTGCTCTAAAGAAATAATAGTTTGTCTAGTCACATCAACTTTATCC
Organism: Minisyncoccota bacterium; assembly: GCA_028708155.1. GTDB lineage: Bacteria > Patescibacteriota > Minisyncoccia > Minisyncoccales > Minisyncoccaceae > JAAZMU01. The sequence goes on from JAQVZN010000027.1 coordinate 5,535, forward strand.
CCTAGCTCTTCTTGGGTTAATTTTAATTCTTTTCTTAATTTAGCAATATTTGTTTCCATTTAATTTTTCTTCTCTAGATAAAAATTAGAAATTGATTTAATTACTACTCCTATCAATAAAGTTCCTAAAATCCACCAATCAAACTCATTAAAGAAAATTAACTTATATGTAAATCCAAGCAATAAAACAACAACCATTCCCCATAAAGCATTTCTTTCAGCCAGAGCTTCGTGAATGTTATCTCTTTCGTCTTTTTTAAACATTATCATCATTTCAATTAAATCTAGAATAAAAATAGCTAAGACAACTATCTCTATTGTCGTTCTTGAAGTAACATCAAGTAATTGAAATGTTTCTAATAAAATAAGAGGGACTATAAAAATTAAAATATAAACCCATCCCTGCCAAGTTTTAGGGACGAGTCCCCATCCACCATATTTTCTTCTTTTAAACCACCTAGATTTTCCTAACATAATAAAAATAATTAATTGATAATGTAATATACTTTTTACATATTAACATTAATCAATAATCGCTGTCAAACATTTTGAAGTTGTTTTCTTCTTATTAAAGCTATTAGAAAAACTAAGATATTGCCGATGCTTATTACTGAAACATAGAAAATAGTTAAAAAATTATATTCACTCATTGCTAAAAGAGCTAAGATGTTAGAAGTTGCAAATAATCCCCAAGAAGAAAGCGTTTCACTCCATGGATCATTAAATGTTTTTCTAAAACTTGGAATAAAACCAAACACATCTATTATCGAAACCATTAAAACAGAAAGAATTGGATTTTTAAGTTGCCACCAAACAATAATTGCCAAAAGAGCAAAGATTAAAATTACCGTATCACTTTTTGTAATATCTTTAGTTCCATATTTAAAAGAAAGTAAGAAAACAAAAGTAACAAAAATTAACCCAATTGCTAAACTTAAAGAACCCCAATCTGCTCCGCCATAAATCATTCCCGCAACTGCTGTTCCTTGAGTAATTATCCAAATAAGCCAAGTGTAGATATGTGGCTTAGTTTTAGAAGAAAAAACATCCTTTAAATAAGGAAGAAAAGCTACAACTCCCACGATAGAGGCTAGTATTGAAAAAATTATTTTAATTTCCATATTTTAACCACTCCCCTTCGCTAACTATTTCAACTTGATTATCAATAATTTTTAAAGCTGAATTATCATCAAGCGCATAGATAGGTCTATTTATTTTTTGTTTAATCTTTTCTATATTTTCCTTTCTTACTTTTTTAAACCATTCTGAATTTAAATGAGGTAAAAAATAAAAATCCACAAAATTTAAACCCTTTAATTCTTCGGTTTCTATCATATCTTCTTCGTAAATTTCTTGTGATGTTTTTAAAGCCAAATCAGGATTAGTAACCATACTTCCAGCGCTAGCACCAACATAAACTTTATCTTCTAATAAACTCCGAAGTGATTGAGATAATCCTGTTTTATTTAACCACCTCATTAAATAATAAGTATTTCCTCCTTCAAAATATAAGACATCCGCTTTTTCTAAACTAGGCTTCCATATCTTTTCTTCAACCGCCGAAATATCTACAATTTCAATTGATTTAAAATTTTGTTTTTTTAAATTTATTAAATCATCAATAAGCCAACCTTTATCTCCAAGCTCAACATTGCTTGCGGTTGGAATAAAAACAATACTTGTTTCTTCTGCTTTCTTTTCAGTTAATTCAAATAAAGCATTAACAATCGAATTATTTGTAAG
>JAQVZN010000028.1 GCA_028708155.1 Minisyncoccota bacterium
AAAAGAGGATGCATTAGCAATGATATTTTTCTTAATCATTGTTTTTGTAGTATGGTCTTCACCGGAGACAATCATGAAAATTTATAAGGAACCTTTTTCCGACTTATCTTTCTTTTTAAGTGGAATAGTTTTAGGTTTTTTAACTTTAATATTCGTGTTTTTCTCTTGGTGGTTGATGTCAGCGATTGCTCTCTTTATATTCGTGTTTTATCTTTTCGCTCTTTCTTCTATTAGAAAGAGTTATGGGAGATGTGAAATTTTTGGGGAGTGGGGGTGATTTTAAAATCACTCTTTTTTTATAAAAAAAACGTAGTTTTTATACTACGTTATGGGAGGGGATTTTAGTTTAAGTGCTCTATTACGAGCATTCTCTTCTTTTTCTTTGAAGTTTTTGTTTCCAGGATCAATACTTGTCTGGATTAACCAGAGAGAATAAGAGATTTCTGCTTCTTTTAAGGCAGCGTCCATCATTCCTAATTCTTCATAAGCGAGAGAAAGCCAGAAATGGATAGAGGCTCTGTGATGGAAGTTTGAGTCTTCTTTGTATAAAAAAGAGCAAGCATTCCATGATCCGATTGCAATGTAGATGTCTATCAAGCTTTCCTTTCTGGTGAATAAGGCCTTTGCAACATTGTTTAAAATGTTGATAGCCGTAATTTCTTTCCTGAATTTAACTTTTTCGATGTAAGTTTTCAAAGTCTCGGAAGAAATTTCCTTTTCTTTAATAGCTCTAATCGCAATAGAGTTAAGAACAGCAAGATGATTTTCTCCTAGTTCAATAGGAAGATCTTCTGCTTTTTTTGGATTGATTTGAATAAGGAAAGCAAATCCTTCTTCATTTCCTTCAATCGCAAGGTCAAAAGCTTCTTTGACCGCTTCTTTGTACTTTCCAAGATGATAAAGAGCTTGACTGTATCTAAGTCTTATTTGAGGACTTTTTTCCTCAAGACTTTCTACCTCTTTTATAACACCTTGCATGCTTCCTTGCGAGTAAAGTTTATCAAGATGTTTTTTTGTTTCTGCCAAAGTTTTTGTCATGTTTGGCCCTCCTTTAGGAACCAATGTGATTATATATCAAAAATTCAAAAAAACAAGAGACTGCATTGACAAATACTAATAATTATGTTAAAGTATCATCAGATCTTGTAAGCAGGATCGGTAAAAAAATTAAAAGGAGTGATAAAGTGAAATCTCTAAAGCAGACCCTGACCGTCCACCAGAACCTTTAAATTTAAACCGGCCCAGAACCTCTCAATGTCGGATGCGTCCGATTAATGGGAACAGAATAAATTGGATCAATGTATAGTTCTTATCTGAATAAATTTAGATGAACGAAAACAAGATCCCTTTTTTATTTCAGAGTTTTATCTATTGACATTTTTGTAATAAGATTGTATAATATGGATAGCGAGGTTTAAAAAATGAAGTCTGATTATTTGGTCTATGCAATTTCCGCCGTAACGCTGTTTGTCTTTTTTATGTCCTGTACAATTACAAGTTTATTTCTGCGAGAGAGTCCTGTTTGTCTCTTTGCGCAGTTCTTAACTTTGATTTTTGTAGTGGTTTTTACGCTCTTTCTTTTTAACAAAGAGTCTAGCTTGAAATTTGGTAGGAGGGAAAGGGCTGATATGGAAAGACTGAAGAAAATCACTTATTGGCTTTTAGTAGTTGCTTCTATTACTTTTATAGTTAGCCTAATAGTCAGGGTGATGATCTCAGTTTTATAGGTACTTAAAAATAAGTGCCTCTTTTTTTATAAAAAAAGAAGCGAAAAGAATAATTCTTAACGCTTTTTAAGCTCTGATTTTAGGATTTTTTTCAATTTCAAATTATTAGTTTCATCAATCAAATTGGTTATTCTTTCAGAAGAAAGATAAACTTCATTGACTTTTTTTCGAACGAGTGTTTCTGCCTCTACTTCCGTCTCTGTTTTTTCCCAAACTTTGAACATTTTTTCAAGGACAATCGAAAGAGGGTCCGAAAGAGGATAAATGAATTTCCATCCTTCTAACTCAGGAAGTTTTAAGACAAGAAGAGTTTGATTGACTTTATCTAATTTAGATATTTTTTCTAAATAGAATTTTTCATCAAGGCTTCCGAGAGCATAATAGGCGTAAAGGATTAATAAATCGTTTACGTTATCATGTTTACTGTCTTGTTTTGCTCTCCTAAAGGAGGCTAGAGCTTTTTTTCTTAAACCTGTGTCTCTTTCAGTTTTTATCAAAACATGATAGATTCCGAACAAATTTCCTTCTGCTTTGTTGAGTTCCTTCTCAAGTTTTTGTTCTTCGGAAATTTCTTCTGTTTCTGCTTCAGTTTTTATTAAAGCATTTTGGTTTTGAAGAGGAACTTTGGTACGAGTAGAAGATTTTTTTCTTAGATCTACACGAGGTTTTTCAGTTTGAGGTAAAACCTCTGTAGGTTTTTTACGATTGTAAGCTCTTTTACCTGTACTAGTTACTTTAGGGACAAGAATAGCGCTCTGTTCTTCTGAGTTTGTTTCGGTTTTAAGTTCAGATAAGCTTTCTTCTGCTTTTTTCTTTTGTTTCTCCATAAACTCTTTGTACGAGATGAAGCTTCCAGCTGATAATGAGTTTTTGCTTTTCATGATTTTCTCCTAATTTTCAAAGGGCTTTAAGTCCGCTTAAAGATTAAGCGAAGAAGTTTGTTTTGTCAACTTTAAGCTTGACGTAATCATTAATATTGTATATACTTTATATACATGAAAGTTATAGTAAATATTAAAACCGAAAAAGAGATTAAAGAAAATGCTCAGAAACTTGCTAAGGAGTTAGGGGTTTCTTTGAGTGATGTTCTTAATGCATCTTTACGTAATTTTATTAGAATGCGTGAAGTTCGCTTTTCTAATTCTTTCAGAATGACAAAAGAATTAGAAGATCTTTTGATGAAAGTGGAAAAAGATATTAAAAACAAAAAAAATATTTCTAAAGGTTTTTCTTCTTTTTCTGAAGCGGATAAATATCTTGATAGCTTATGAAAAATATTTTTTTCCATAAAAATTTTGAAAAGAAGTATAAAAAATTAGATGAAAAAGATAAAAAAAGATTTAAAGAAAGATTGAATCTTTTTTTAATAGATGAATTTAATCCTTTGCTCAATAATCATACTCTTAAGGGGAGTTTCATTGGTTATAGAAGCTTAAATATTAATGGAGACTTAAGGTTGGTATATAAGAAGATTCAAAAAGATTATTTTTTTGTTGATATAGATAATCATAATAATTTATATAAGTAACATCATTTTTGTTGACATATTTTTAAAATGTGCTTTATTAATTAAGGAGGATTAAAAAATGGGAGACCATTTAAAAGTAATAAGAAGGAATATTCTTATTGATTCCGAAATGTATCGAATTGATGATAGTGATATCATTATAGAAACAATTGGCGATCCAGATTCTTTTAAACTAAAATGGCTTTCTGATGAAAATTTTTTAAAAGAAATTTCTCATTTAAAAACTTTTTTTGTAAATTCTTTTACATCAACAGAAGAACATGTCTCTCTTTGGCAAGTAGCCGAAGCAGTTCAAGGTGGTTTCAATTATGGATATGATAATATTCTTTTGAGAAATGAAATCTTAGAGCACCTTATTAATAATTTTGATCTAAGAATGAAACATCTTGTCTTCATTGTTTCTATAAATGATCAAAATAAACCAATAGCTTATAGAAAAATTGTTTTAGAAGAATATTCTTCAGAATAATTTCGAGTTTTCTTAATTGAAAGCTCTTTTTTTATAGTTTTCTTTTTTTTGAAAAAATGTGTATGATAAGAACATATGAAACAGGAAAAAGCTTTGAAAATTCTAAATTCAGGAAAGAATGTTTTTTTAACTGGTTCTGCAGGAACAGGGAAGACTTTTGTTTTAAATTCTTTTATCAAAACTTGTAAAAAACGTATGGGAGTTACCGCTTCTACGGGAATTGCTGCGACTCATTTAAATGGGATGACAATTCATTCTTGGTCAGGAATTGGTATCAATAATAATTTAGATGAGGCTCAAATTAAGAGACTTTTAAAGAAGAAGTATTTGTTTCAGAGAATGAGAAATGTAGAGACTTTGATTATTGATGAGATTTCAATGCTTGACGCTAAAAGGTTTGATTTAGTGGATAAAATTTTGAAAGAAGTTCAAGATCCTTTTTTACCTTTTGGGGGAGTCCAAATTGTTGTTTGCGGTGATTTTTTTCAACTTCCTCCGATTAATAATTGGGATAATAGTTTTTCTTACAATGCTTTTGCTTGGGAGGGAGCTAATTTTAAGGTTTGCTATTTAGAAGATTCTTATAGGCAGAACGAAGATCGTGAGTTTATTAAAATTTTAAATAAGATTAGGGGGAATAAGATGGATTTAGAGGCTTTCACAAAGCTTAAGGAAAGAGAAAAGAAAGAAGTTGAAGGTTTTACTGACTTAACTAAATTATATAGCTTAAACGTTGATATTGATAAAATAAACGAAGAAAGATTGTCTGAAATAAAAGAGAAAGAAAGAGTTTATAAAATGATAAGTAGCGGAGAAAAAGCAGTAGTTGATGCTTTAAAAAGAAGTTGTTTAGCACAAGAAACTTTACGGTTGAAAAAAGGAGCGATTGTTATGTTTATTAAAAACAATCAAGAGGCAGGATATTTTAATGGGAGTATGGGGGAGGTTGTTGATTTTAATGATTTAGGCAATCCGATTATTAAATTAAAAAATGGAAAATTAATTCATACAGAGATAGCTACTTGGATTATTGAAGATCAAGGAGAGTCTTTAGCAATGATTGAACAGCTTCCTTTAAGATTAGCTTGGGCAATTACTATTCATAAAAGCCAAGGAATGAGCTTAGATGCTGCGGAGATTGATCTAAGTAAGACTTTTGAATATGGAATGGGTTATGTCGCTTTATCAAGAGTAAAAACACTAAAGGGAATTAAGCTAGTTGGGATTAATAAGAAAGCCTTGCAGGTTAGTCCAGAAATAATTGAAAAGGACAAGGAATTTAGAAGACTTTCTGAAAATTAATTATTGACAAGGGTGTTGTTTTATGCTTTTCTGATGGAAGAGGATTAAAAATGAATAAAATCAAGTATTGGTTTATTGCAGTAATTATTATTGCGGTAATGTGCGTAGTCGATTTCATTGTAGATAATGATGTTATGCGTTTTATTAAGAACTTTGTTATAATCTTTATTGTAATAAATTATTTCTCTGATAGTTTATACAAAGAGAAATTTTCTTCTCATCGCATAGTACTTTTTTATTTGCTTTACTTATTAGTAGCACTTTTAGTTGTTATGATAGTAGAGGGAGTAACAACAATGATAATGATTGGTTTGAGTAGCTAAATTAGTTACTCTTTTTTTATTAAAGAATTAATGCTATGGTTAATTTGTGCCCACGGGGCTAGAGACCCCTTTTTAACTAAGGAACTTTAAGTTAAAGTGGGCACATTTAAGAATCACCATTAGGTGATTTTTTAATTTTTTGCTTTTTTATAACTTTATGGTATTATTAATATGTGAAAAAAGAGATTTTAAAATTTATTATTACATTTGTATTAATTTTTTGTTTTACAAATAATGCTTTCGCAGAAACGATAGATGAGAGAACTTTTTATGTTGATCCTTCTTTTTCTGATAATTCATCAAGTTATACTCTAAAAGCAACTCGTGTTTTGCAAAAGAATGGATTAGACATCTATATTGATAGTAACTATTTTAATACAAAAACATTAGAAGAACAAAGCAAAATAAAAGAAGTTTTAACTCAAGCTTCTGAAAGGTTTAAAATTAATCAAGCTAAAGTGATTTCTATTTTTGGAAGAGAGGCTTATCCAGGAATAGATAACAATAATAATTTAGTAGTTTTGCTTCAACCATTGAAGAATGACGCTAAAGGTTATATCAGGGTTATTGATAAGTATGAAAAGATAGTTGCTCCGATGTCTAACGAAAGCGAAATGGTTTATTTAGATGTTTTAAAGATAGATAGCCCGTTCTTTGATTCTTTTATAATTCATGAATATACTCATTTAATTTTTATTAATCAAAAGAACGTTAGTGAAGCGTACTTGGAAGAAAATACTTGGCTTGCAGAACTTTACTCTGAATACGCAGCGACAATGATACAAGATAGCAGTGTTTATGGTTATTTTGATCAAAGAATCAAAGATTTTTTCCAAAACCCTTCTTCGGCTTTAATTTATTGGAGTGGAGATAATTATGATTATTCAGTTATTACTTTATTAGCTCACTATATTGTTGATAATTATGGAAAAGAGATTTTATCTGAATCAATGAAATCAACAAGCGTTGGCATAGAAAGTTTAGATTTGGCTTTAAAAAGAAAAGGATACACAGAAACTTTTGAAGATATTTTTAAGAACTTTATTGTAGCTTTAGCAATTAATGATTGCTCTTCTAATAATAAGTATTGTTTTAAAAATGAAAAATTAAAAAATTTCACTATTCTACCTTTTGCTAATTTTCTTCCTTTCTCAGGAAACGCTATTATTTCTATTGGACAAAGTATCTATAACTGGTCAGCTCAATGGCAAAAGTTTTCAGGAGGTTCTGGAAATCTAGAGATAATGTTTAATGGTGAAGACGGAACAAGTATTAAGGCAAGATATGTTGCTAAAACAAAGACAGGGAAAAACGTTGTTGGAGATTTAGAATTAAATACAAGCAATGAGGGAAAAGTAGCTATACCGGAGATGAGTACAGAGTATGATTCAATTATCATTATTCCATATATAGCTGATAGAAGTCTTCCTAATTCTCTTAAAAAGTGGGGTTATGAAATTAAGGCTCAAGTGGTAGATAGTGAGATTGAAGAAAATGAAGAGGAACAGAGTTTTGAAGATATCTTTAACATTACAAAGCCATTGAATCAAATGACGCAAAGAGAATTACTTATTCTTTTAATAAAAATATTGCTTTTAAAACAGCAAGGTTATAGTTTTTAATCCGCATTTTTGCGGATTTTTAATTCCATAAATATGATTTTTACCATTTTATTATTATCATTGTTATATATTTTTTTAGTAATTTTTGGTTCTAAGCTTTCAAAAGATTTTTCTATTTTTTTGGATGAAAAAGA
>JAQVZN010000029.1 GCA_028708155.1 Minisyncoccota bacterium
TATAAAGATCTTCCAGTTATCGCGTTTAGCACAAAAGGAACAAAAATTGCCTTAAGAAGCAAAGCTAAAACTATTGTTGCTATTGATAGCAATCCAGAGGTAGAAGCCGCTTTCAAAAATGGAGAAATTGTTGCTGTTCTCGTCCAAGATTCATCAAGAGAAGGACGAATAGCAGTAGATATGGTTTCTTCGGGTAAAAAAGAAGACTGTTTAATGAAACCAATGGTTTTATTCAAATAACTTCTTTACCAAAAAAGAGCTTTTTAGCTCTCTTTTTTTAATATTTTGTAATTTTTATAAAATCTCTGCAAGGACGTAATAAATGAGAAAAATGCTATTATATATAAAATATAAATCATTAAATTACTAAAGATTAATCCTAAAATAATTAAAATTAATCTTTCCTTTCTTTCAATTATTCCCCCACCACTTTCTCCTCCAATAGACTTAGCATGTTTAGAAATATAACTAGAAAGCATAAAGAAAGTAAGAGCAAGTGTGGCAGGACCCCATAATGCTGGATTAAAAAACCCTAAAGCAATATACCATGAAATTTCAGTTACCTTGTCTGTTACTGAATCAAACAAAGCCCCAAATTTTGTTTCTTTATGATTAGCTTTCGCTACCGCTCCATCAAAACCATCCATTATACCAGAAAGAATAACAAACAAAATTGCTAGAGGAAAATTGTTACTGTATATAAAATAAGCAGCAATAAAACCAAAAACTAAAACTAAAAAAGTTACAAAATTAGCACTAACGCCCATCTTGCCTAAAGTTTTACCAACACTAGTTGTAAAACCAGAAAAGAAATTTCTAATTTCAGTTGTTAACATTATTTTTAGCTTTAAAATTATTTAATTCTTCTACAATCAAATTAGCTATTTCTGCACCAGCTTCTTCTTGAGATAATTCTCCCATTGTTCCAAAAGATGGCCAATCATTAATATCAACACAATAAACTTTATTATTATCTTTTGTATCAATTATAAAATCTCCTCCAAAGATTTTTAACCCTGTTGCCTCTCCTACTGCTAAAACAGATCTTTCTATTTCATCAATAGTTTCTTTAGGAAAGCTCTCTCTAATTTGATTAGAAATAATAACCTTTTTTCCAATAGCATAGAATTTAACATCTTCCCCTTTTACGAATTTTTGAACCATCACTTCGTGAAGTCCAAGGCAACGATATGTTTCCATCGCTGCATCAAAATGGAATTCTTTATCAATAACAAACCAGTATTCATGTCTGTTAGCTGGTTTTAAAATAACTCTACCCTCTAAATCAGAAAACTGTAATTCATCAATTAAATAAGTTTTGGCTTCTGGAACTCTGACTCCGTTCTCCATTACTTTAGCGTAAGTTAAAAAACGATTAAAAGAAACCCTAATCGATGCTGGAGAATTAATAATAAAAACTGGTTTATTATCTTTAATTAAAGACAAGTAATCATTAATTCCTGCGTCTCTTGCCATTGAAAATATTAAATCGCTATCTCTATCTCCTGCTCTTTCTTTAATAAATTGAGAAGGAAACATAGTGGAAACATCAAAACCTTTATTTTTCATTTCATCAGCAACAAAATCTAAAATTCTTTGATCAGATCCTGGTTTTCCTGCTAATTTTATTTCTCTATATAATCCAATGGCTTTAGGTTTAGACATATCTTTTTTTCTTTAATTTATAATTTTTGGATTAAATCTGAAGAAAAACCTTTCATAGATTCTAATTCTTTTAATCCTTTTTCCGTAGTTTTGTAAGATGGTTTCCCTGCTAATTTTTCCTTGCTAGCATATCCCTCTTTTTTCAATCTAAACAAAACTGTTTTAGCTATTAATTTATTTGGCAAAAAACCAAATTTTTCAAAAATCAACATAGAGATATCTTCTTCTTTTATCTCAACTTCTTTAGCTAAAGATAAAATATAAATCCAAAGATTTCCGTCTGTGATTGAATTGCTAAATCTTTTTATTGGTTCCATAGTTTTAAATATTATTTATATAACTTTATTATACTATTATCTTTCTCTTTTGCCAAGAATAAATTCTTCTATCATTTCCCTTGCCTTATCGTCTGTAAATTGTTGCATTGGATGTTTCATAAAGTAAGCTGATGATGATAATAATGGACCAGCAACTTTTCTGTCTAAAGCAATTCTTAATAATCTTATTGCATCAATAATACATCCAGCAGAGTTAGGAGAATCTTCAACTGATAATTTTAATTCAATTGATATTGGTACGTTACCAAATTTTCTTCCCTCCATTCTTAAGAAACAAATTTTATTATCCTTTAAGAAAGGAACGTAATCTGATGGTCCAATATGTAAATTATTATAACCTAATCTTTGAGACAATTCTGATTCCACAGCTTCAGTCTTAGAAAGTTTTTTAGATTTTAATCTTTTTCTTTCAAGCATGTTTAAGAAATCAGTATTTCCTCCAAAGTTTAATTGATATGATCTATCAACAATAACTCCTCTTTGTGAAAACAAATGAGCTAAAGTTCTGTGAGTAATAGTTGCTCCAACTTGAGCTTTAATATCATCTCCCAAACAAGGAATTCCAGCGTCTTCAAATTTCTTTGCCCATGTTTCGTCTGAACAAATAAAAACTGGCATTGCGTTTATAAAACCAATACCTGCTTTAAGACAAGCTTGAGCATAAAACTCAGTTGCCTTTTGAGATCCTACTGGCATATAATTAACAAGCATTTGTGCTCCAGATTTTTTAAGTTCTTCTACTACATCAACTGGCTCTTTATCAGAAATAACAAATCTTTCCTCTTCTGGATAGTCTGCCATATGGTCAGCAACACCATCAAGAACTGGTCCCATTTTTACTGTAACTCCACTTTTTGGAAGATTTCTAGCAAAAATAATTGTATTATTTGGTTTTTCTAATATAGCCTCTGAAAGATCTTTTCCAACTTTTCTTTTATCAATATCAAAAGCAGCAACAACTTTAATGTCAGAAATTTTATAATCTCCAATAATGTTATGCATTAATCCAGGAACTAATTCATCATCATTTTGTACGTCTTTATAAAAATGAAATCCTTGAACTAAAGAACTGCAACAATTACCTATTCCGGCAATAGCAATTTTTATCTCTTTGTTATTTTCTTCCATATGTTTTTTCCGTATTATAATTAAACTTATTATCAATTATATTTTACACCTGTAAAATAGTTTGTCAACATTCTTTTTTCTCTCTTAAATTAAATAAATCAAAAATTTGATCTTTAAATATCATCATAAGTGTTCCTACTAATCCTAAAATAAAACACATAATAAATGGCGAGTTAATACTACTAAAATCAATCAATAATCCTGCGATTAAAGGCCCTATAACTCTTGCTAAATATTGGAAAGTATCGCTAATAGACATTCCTGTGGCTCTAATTTCTTCTGCGATATTAGTAGAAATAAAAGCTTTTGTAATATTAAGCCCACCTGCTCTTCCTATTGTGAAAATTCCTAATAATAAAATTAAAAAAACAATGTTCTTTGTATAAATAAAAAATAATGAAGAAATAGCAATCAATATTGAAGTAATCGCAAGTGATTTTTTATGACCCATTCTATCCATAAATTTTCCTAACCCCAACAGCCCAACAACGCTGACAATTGAACCACAACCAATAACAAGTCCAACAGTCGCTATATCAAAATTAATTGCTGTTAAGTATAAAGGAACAGCTAAACTAATAACTGACTCAAAAAATCCTGTTAAAAAACCTCCAACAATTAAATAAATTAAAAAATCCCATCTATTAGACCCTAATTCTCTAAAAAGCTTTTTAATACTAGGATTCTTCTTGTCTTGAGCTTTAATAATATTTTCATTTTTAAGAAAATAAGAAAAAGCTAGTCCTATGATTCCAAGAATCGCCCAAACATAAAAAGCCATTTGCATTCCACCACTTTTTAAAACTAAAGCCCCTCCTATAATAGGTCCAATAAAAGCTCCTATTTGATAAAAACTTTCTAATTTAAATAAAGCTTTTGTTTTCTCTTTATGTAAAATAGTTACGATACTACTAATAGAAGAATAATAAAAATTACTCAATATTCCAATCACGAAATACATTAAGGTGAAAAATAAAATAGAATCAGATACAGTAAAAAGTAAAGCAACGAGAGGTAAAGCAAAAAAGACATAAAATAATGTCTTTCCTTTTCCAAGCGCATCAGAAACCCATCCACAAGGCAATGCTAAAAATTTAGAACCTGCATAAAGAGAAGAAATTATACTTATTTGAGAAGCACTTGCAACGCCAGCAAAAAAAGAAGGAAAAACCTTTGAAACAATATTGAACCCGGCTGACCACAACCCTTGTAATAAATATGGTATCTCTTTATATAATTTCATTTTCTAAATATTAGCATATTTTACCTTGTTGTTCAACTTAATTTGTGGTACATTTTAATTATGAAAATAGATTTACATTGTCACACCAAATATTCTAAAGACGCCATGTCTTCTCTTGATGACATTTTTAAAGTTTTAAAGAAAAAAGGAATAGACGGAATTGCAATTACTGACCACGACAATATTAATGGCTGGAATGATGCAAGAGAAGTTTCTAAAAAACACAACATGCAAGTTATTTTAGGAGAAGAAATAAAATCTAAAAATGGAGATATTTTAGGACTTTTTTTAAAGAAAGAAATATTAATGAGAAACGAAGATCCAGAAAAAATAATTAATGAAATCCATGCGCAAAATGGGTTAGCTATTATTCCTCACCCATTTGATATAAAAAAACCTTTTAGAAATATCGAAAGTTATTTAAATATTATAGACGGAATAGAAATATTTAATGCTAGAAGATTCTTAGATAGCGAAAATGATAAAGCAAAAGAACTAGCAGAAAAATACCCTAATTTAATAATAAGTGCTGGAAGCGATAGTCATATTTCTTCCACTGCAGGTTCTGCCTACATAGAATCTTATGCAACTAATTTAGATGATTTTAGAAAAAATCTTGAAAGAAAAGAAGTAAAATGGTTTGGAAAAAAAACCTCTATGATTTATTTACTAATTCCTACTATTAAAAAATTAAAAAATAAATTTTTTAAATAATTTTATTTCTTTTAACCGCAGAAAAAAATCTTTGGAACGAAGTGAATATAGAAAGTAAAGCAATAAGAATAATCGTTATCATTGCTAAATAATATTGTGAATATATTAAAAATATAAAAGCAATAGAGATTAAAATAATTCTCTCTCCTCTTGTTAAGAGACCTCCTTTGAATTCTTTATTTGTAAGTCCTTTTTCTATGGCAGCAGCTTTCGCGTAAGTAGTTGTAAGAGATCCCAATAAACTTAAAAAAATCCAAACATAAGAAGGAAGAAATATTGTTGGAAGAGGAAGGAAAAGAAATCCTAAAAGCATAATTCCTTCAACATACCTATCTAAAAATGTATCCAAATAAGCTCCTATATTCGTAGACATATTTTTAGCTCTTGCCACTGACCCATCTATAAAATCAAGAACGCCTGCAATTAAAAAAGAAACAAAAGCAGCAACAAAATTAAAATTAATTACAAAATACAATCCCAATAAAGCAACGAATAAACTAGAAATCGTCCATTGATTAGGAGTAATAGGTAGTCTTCCTAAAGTCATACCAATAAATTTTTCTTCTGATTTAAACCACTGTCTTTTTAAATCTAACATAAAATTATAATAACCTATTGTTTTTTTAACGTCAACTTTTAATTATTCGTTATTAATGTTATTATTTTAATAACCTCTTATTTACTTATTTAAAAATATTATTTATTATTAAACTATGGACCCTTTCTTAAGATTAAAAAAATACAATACAAAAGGAAACCTTTGGGTTTACGTCCTAATGGTTTTAAGAGATAAACCAGATCATGGTTGGGACTTCCCTTCTGCTATAGAAAAAAGATTTGGCTTTAGACCAGGAAAAATAACTCCTTATAGAGTTCTCTATACTTTAGAACTAGAGGGATTAGTTGAAAGTACTCAAGTAGAAAGAAGAAGAATTTATACTATTACCAAAAAAGGACTCAAAGAACTTGAAAAAGTTAAAGATTTCTATAATAATATTGTTAGAAATTTATGAAAGAGAAAAAAGAAACAGAAATACAAGAAGTAATAAATCATTTTTTTTATACAAAAGGCTATACCCTTTCGCAAATAAAGGAAGATGCTAAGAAAAGAAAAATAATTTATTCTAGATTTACTAGACCAGCAAAAGAATTAATTGAACTGGCTGGATCAAAAGATTCTGCGAAAGAAGCAATTAGTATTGTTTCTGAGTGGGCAAAATCTAGAAATTTAGATTACGCTATTGAAACTGTTTTTAAAAAATGGTTAGAATTAGATAAACTTAAACCAAAAGAAGTTGTTAAAAAACCATACTATAACGATCAACTAATGGTTTGGTCTCAAATGAAAAAGAAATGGTTTGTAATTAATAACGACGGAGAGTGGCTTGAGTTTGCTGGCGAAGAAAAAGATATTAATTGGAAAATAATAAAATAAAAATATGTTATCATACTCAGAACTTGAAAGAGGAAAAATAATTACCATAAACGATCAACCTTACGAAATCGTAGAAGCTCAATCTGTGTTTAAAGGAAGAGGACATTCTTATCTTCAAACAAGACTTAAAAATTTATCTACAGGTGCCGTTATTGCAAAAACAATACAACCAAGAGA
>JAQVZN010000030.1 GCA_028708155.1 Minisyncoccota bacterium
AAAACTATATGTCCTTCATTTGGAATAAGAACTCTGTTCTCTTGATCTTTATACCATTTATCATCACTCCAAGCGTCTGAAGATTTTATAAAATATGGATCTTCCTCAAATAAACATTTTTTAAAATAATCCAAAGTATAATCAAAGTGTAATTTCTGACCAAAAGTAGAATAATGTGGTCCGTAATAATTAACTAATCCTGTTTTAACGTAAAAAGAATTATTCAAAATAGTGATATCAGAATATCCACAAAAAATCTTAGGATTGTTTTTAATAATATCCCAATCAATATATTTTAATATTTGATTTGCATTATACCCTCCTAAAACAGTTAGAACTGCTTTAACGTTTTTATCTAAAAAAGCTTCGTGCAAATCTTCAATTCTTGATTCAATTGAAGCAGATAAAAACTCGTCAACCTCATTTACGTGTTTACCGAAAGAAACCCTAAGACCAAGATCTTCCAATCTTTTATTAGCAATTTTTCTATTTTCTTCCGATACAACTGAAAGAGAAGTTGATAAAACAATAATTCTTACCTCATCCCCTTTTTCTAATTTTTTAGGAAATATTTTTATCATATTTTTTTATATTTTTGGATAGAAAAATCTTTAAACCCTTTTTTATTCCAAAAACTTATTGCTTCCTTATTTAATATTTGAACATTGATTTCTACAAAATTTATATTCTTTTCTTTAAACCAATTATAGCACTTTTTTAATAATTTTTCGCCTACACCCATTCTCCTTTTACCTTCTTCTATAAAAATATCAGCTATAAATCCTACCTCCTTAACCTCAAACATTTCCAATCTATCAATTTTAAATGCTAATAAATAGCCTATCATTTTACCATCTTCCTCTGCTAAAAGAATGCAAGAATTAGAAGAATGAATGTTCTTTTTTAATGATCGAAACAATACTTCTTTCAAATCTTTGCTCACCTTATAGTATGGAGTCAATTTTTGATGAAGAATTGCAGATTTGTAAGACAAAGCAACAATTTTTTCTAAATCTTTAATTCTAGCTTTTCTTATATTATAATTTTCCATTTTTATAATCTTCTTCTAAAGCTAAATAAGCTTTCGCTAATCTTTTTTTATTTTCTAATCCTAATTTAATAATTACGTTTTCTATATCTTCTTTTTCTCCCTCTATCTCCAAAAAAGTTCCAAAATACAATTCATCTAATGTAATTTTTGTATTTAATAATTCCCCTTCTTGCCTTACTTTTTCAAACATTTTTACCTCATTAAATCCTAAAACTTTTAGAATATCTACTCCTTCTTCTGTGCTAGAAATTTTCATAGAATACTCAGCTCTTTCGAAATACTCGCTTTCTTCTTTTGGCCTAACTTTTACCGTTAAAACAATATCATCTTTTTCGTCTCTAATTCTAGGAAAAATGCCTTTGCTGACAGAATCATCTGAAAAGAATCCATAAGTTGTTTGTTTGTAAGCTTTGCTTAAAGAAACTCCTGAATCAATAAGTTTTTCTTTTATCTTTTCAACTTCATCTATTTTAAATTTTACTTCAATTTCTTTTTCCATAAAATATTTATTAGATTCCAATATTTTGAAATCCTCTTTTAATATATTCTTTAACGTTAGGAGAAAAATCATAAAATTCCAAATCTTTTTCCTCTATCCATGCTACATCATTAGTATCTTCACATGGTTTAGCAATTCCACTATCCCAACAACAAATAAACACTAATGCTATAACGTGCTGACCTCCAGTTCTTATAAAGGTATTATTGGAAATAAGTTTAACACCATCCTTAATTGTTAAACCGACCTCTTCCTTAATTTCTCTTTTTAAAGTTTCTTCTAAAATATTCCAAACGTTTCCTTGCGTTTGCTCTACTTTTCCTCCAGGAATCGTCCATTTTAAAGGATCATGTTTTTCATTTGAGCCTCTTTGAGAAATTAATATTTTTCTATCTTTTACAATTAATGCATTAGCAATTATTGAATGAAGCATAATTATTTAAATTAATATTTTTTTAATTATAATAAAAAAATAAATTTGTATAGATTATTAATAATTATAATATTAAATATTATAACTTCTAAAATTATCTTTAAAATTTTGTATATTTTTTACTACTTCCTTTTGATTTTAAAATAGGATATTTCCCCTTATTCTTTTCTATTTTTTTCTTTGTAACTTCTATTAAATCTATATCTAACGCTTTTTCTAATAATATTAAATAACTAAAAATATCAGCTATTTCATCTTCAACTTCTTGTTTGCCAAAACTATCTCCCCATTGGAAACATTCTAATAATTCACCTGCTTCGATAGAAACAGATTTTGCTAAATTTTCAGGAGTATGAAATTGTCTCCAATCTCTTTCTTCACTAAATTTAATTAATTCTTTTCTTAATTTATCCATACCTTAATAAGTTAACCCTATCTCTTTTATTTTTTGATTATAGTCTTCTTTTAAAATGTTACCATTTGCTAAAAGTGAGTTTAATCCAGCAACATATTCTTGCTTTATTTGAGCGGTAGTTAAAGCAGCGTTATATATCCTGATATCATCCATTAAACCATTATTCATTGTTTGACGACCAATATTTATAACTGCATTAACACTATTAGAAACCATATTAACATTATAATTTCCAAAACTTTCTTCATAACCATCTATGTATAATTTAGTAATACCATTATCAAAAGACCATCCAATAAAAACCCACTCGTTAAGAGGAATGTCTTTTGAAGATTCCCCAGATCTATAAACCATATTTTCATCAATAAAAGTATATCTTAACTTTTTTATATTATTTGATCCAGTACTTAAATACCAAGTGCCGTAAGACGCACTTTGATATTTACTTATAATATGATACAGTTCACCATGACTACTAAGATGTACCCAAGCCGTCACAGTAATTTCCTTAGTAAGATCTAGTTCTTTATTATTACCACAAGTAATATAATCTCCTAAATTAAACAAATAACATCCACCATAAACACATCTGTTCTCTGATTTCGAGACATAAGTAGCACCAGAAACTGTTCCATCGTTATTGCCCCAAGTATCCTCAGCTCCTCCTTCATCAAAAGTCCATTCAGAAACTAAATTCAAAAGAAGTTCATTTTGAACAGTATTTGAGAAAGATTGTGCTTTAGCTAGATTAGCTTTATTGATAGATGAAGAAGTAGAGACAATAATTACACCGGCTAGAATTCCGATGATAACAATTACTACGAGTAGTTCTATTAAGGTGAACGATTTATTCATATTTTAAAATTAATTATTTAATTTGTTTTATTATAGCAAAAAAAAGCTATTCTTCAAATATATATTTGACTTTTATAATTCTTTTGAATATAGTAAAAATCGTTCATTTACATTATGGAGGAAAAAATGGTTAGCATAGAAAATCGTCGTCATATTGATGAAATCGTATTTGATGTCGCCAGAAGATTTAAAGGAGAATCTCCGATAGAAATCGAAAGGTGTTTGAGAATAATTTCTCAAGAAGCTTTAGAACAAAAATTTTTTTCCAAAGAAGAGCTTGAAAAAATTGCGGGCTCAGAGCTTGAAACTCTCTCTCTTCAATTGGAAAAATTAGTAAAATCTGGAAAAATTGAAGAATCAAAAGCTAAAAAAATTCTATTTAATTTAAAAAAAGAAAAAAAACGACTGTTAGCAGAAGTTATAGAAATTCCAATAAGAAATAATGGAGATGCAAAATGTCTTCCTATCATGCCAGTAATAGGAACTAACGCTCTCGATATTTCCTCTCAAATGGAATTAATCGGCGGAGAAAATGAAATTTCTTTTGAAAAAATTAAAAACTTTTATCCGTATGGACTACCCAAAGAATCTTATTGGGTTATTAATACTCGGATAAATGAAATCAACGGAAAATTCTCTCCTCTCTTAATAGAGGAAGCTATTGCTTACTGCTTGCATTACGACATCTTATCAAGACGAGCTGTATTGATTACACAGTCTAGATACTGGCACGCTATGAATAACTGGCAATTCATGATCGCCTTAATAGATGATAAACCAAAACTTATCAAAACGGTTGATTATAACGGGGAAAAACCAACATGCAACCCTATTTGTTTCTTCCGATTAATTTTCTAAAGATCATTTTATGATCTTTTTTTTATAAACAAAACTTTCCGTTCCGTCAGTCCATTTGAAAACATCAACGTCTTTAAATCCTAATTTTAGATGAAACTCTCGAGAAGCTTTATTGAAAGGATCTTTAGAAGAAATTACTGAAAAATTATTAATTTTAGCATCTTTAAATAATCTTTCATAAAGCAGGGTAGCTATCCCTTTTTTTTGATATGTAGGATTAACTCCTACTTGAAAAATATAGATAAAATTTTCTTTATTTTTACTTAAAAGAAAAGGATATATTCCATTATTTTCTTTAATTAAATCAAAAGAAGTAGCAAGTAAAAAACCAACTATCTTATTTTCTAACTCATAAACATAACAATAATCAAATTGATTTACTTTCTTTTCGTAAAGTCTTTTTGAAATATTTTTTGAAGATAAAAAACCATTATCTCTATTTTTAACATTCTTGATATGAACTGATTTAATAATATCAATTATATCTGAAACATCTTTAACTTCTGCTTTTCTTATATTCATATTTTACATTTATCTAAAATATTATTTATGAATTCTACCTTCCTCGTATAATATTCTTGAACGCTCATCCCATTCCCTGATTCTTTTAATTCTTCATACCTTCTCAAACACTCTTTATTATTTTTAAGATATTCTTCAAATTTTAAACCATTTAACCAGCCTTCCCCTTCTTTGTCTATTAAAAAAACATCAACCTTTTTTCCATCTATATTAATTTTAAATCTTATCCTCTCTAATAAGTAAACACTCCTTGGTTCACCAAATAACTCAATTAAATATTTCGTATACTTTTCAAAATCTTTTTTAAGAATAGGAATATAAATATCAATTTCGTCTTGTCCAGAAATACCTAAAGAACTTGCTCCTCTATGTTCCACTTCAACTTCTTTCCCTATCTTTTCTTTAATAATTGCTTTTACTTTTTGAAACTTTTCTTCTGCACTTTTATCAAAAGGAACTATTTTTACCTTATCTTCTTTTGATAAATGAGCTAGCCAATCTTTATCTTTTTCACTTAATTTCATATTTTAATTATACTAATATTTATATAAAAAAAGAAGAGTTTAAAAACTCTTTTTATTAATTTTTTTTCGCTACAGCTAATGCTATATTCCAGTTGTAATCATAGATATGCAAAGAGTCAGAAATATCAATTACTCTCCACACTCTAAAACCAAGAGGTTTCGCAATATATTCATTAATCATCCACACAAGCCCGATAAGATTTGCTGTCCAAGCATCAAATAGATCTCTAGATCTCCAATTGAAATGAACATCTAAACGCTTATTTTCAAGATCGCATCTAAACCAAATCCTCTGAAGACAAGGTGGACTTGTTGATAAATATGAATCTATTTCAGGAACCCATGTTGTCATTTGGACCCTATTAGATAAAATCTGCGAATCTTGCTGTGATTTAATTCCCTCTACAGTCGTATTAACTTGATCGTTAGGAAAAAGGAACCTTCCCATGTAAGTATAGGGGTGTTTTTGAAGATCTTCATCATCAAGTCCTTTTTGCTTTTCAACAAATTCACGAGTATACTCCATAATATATTCATCTAACTGCTTACCTTTAAACAAGACTTGTGATGGTAATTTTTTATTTAATATTTCTCGAACCCCCTTAGGTCCGATAACTACCATAGAAACAATTTCTTTAGCAATTTTTTTGTCTTTAGGGTCACCAAAATTAATTTCGATTCCCTTCTCCATACATTCTTTTACGAGCGCTGTCCACGCTCCTGGAAAGCTATTAACTTCCAACATAGAAACTGGTGCGAACATTTTTCACCTACACACTCAATTGTTAATGTGCAAAGTAAAAGTATCAAGAAAGATCCCAAAAGTCAATCTTTTAGTTTTATATACAAATCTTTAAATAATTTTACGTCTTCCGCCATTAAGTCTATATTCTTTTCAAAATCATTTTTATTAAACCAAATTCCATAATCTCCTTCTAAGATTTTAATCTTTTCTTCAAAATCCTCCTCTACTTTTGTTATAAAAACATCAACTACCGAAACCGGCATTTCATATTTTCCAAAATAATCTAAATTACTAGGAATATAGTCTAATTCTTCTTTTACCTCTCTTAATAAAGTCTCTTCTGGGCTTTCATTTCCTTCCGCTCCTCCTCCAAAAAAACCAAACAGTCCAGGATATCTTTTCGCATCCTTAGATCTTTTTTGAAAAAATATAGAAACAATCCCGTTCTCTATTTTATATGGAGCTATTGTTGAAACTTTTCTTTTTTCTGCCATGAGTTATTAATATAATCTAATTCTTTTTCTATCCCATCTAAAGAATTAAAAACACTTTCTATAACAATTGGAACATTAACCTTTCTAGAATAATCTATAATAAAATCTTGTTTTGTTTCAAATAATGGATCATGAAGTTCAAAACAACCACTTAAATGATAATGAATAATCTTATTTCTAAAATTATTAATC
>JAQVZN010000031.1 GCA_028708155.1 Minisyncoccota bacterium
GCACCGGCCTTCCAAGCCGATTATGAGGGTTCGATTCCCTTCACCCGCTCCATTTTTTATCTTAAATATGTTAAGATAATTTTATGAAAAAAGTAGCTATTGTTGGAGCAGGAATTATTGGACTTTATACTGCTTTTGAACTTCAAAAAAAAGGTTTTGAGGTTGTTGTATTTGAAAAAGAAGATATTAAAAAAGTGGGTAAAAAATCTTGCTCGACTTTAGTTTCTAAAAGAATTTTAAATTTTATTGATATAGAAAATAATTTAATAGAAAATACTATTAATAAATGTTTAATAAAATTTAACAAGAAAGAAGTTGTTTTAGAGTTTAACCCTGCTCATATTGTAATAAATAGAGAAAAACTCATTCTGAAAATGATTAAGGAAGCTCCTTTTGAAATAATCTTCAATAGTAAAAAAACTTCTTTTGAAGAATTTGATTATGTGGTTGGAGCTGATGGAGCTAATTCTTTGATCAGAAAAAGTTTAGGATTAAATGATCCAAAATTTAAAATTGGATTAAAGGTAGAGAAAAAGATAAAAGATCATACCAATATTACAAAAACTTTTAAAACAAAAGATGGTTTTACTTGGATTATTCCTAAAGGGGATTATGTTGAATATGGAATATTAGAAAAAAAAGAAAACCTTGAAAAAGAATGGAATAGATTTAATAAAAAAGGAGAAAATATGAGTTTTGCTTTAGTTCCTCAAGGACTCATATTGAGTAAAAGCGATAAATACGTTCTCGTGGGAGATTCAACTGGATTAACAAAACCATGGAGCGGGGGAGGAATTATTTGGCAACTTTATGAAGCAAAGATTTTGATTGATAATTTTCCAGATTTTAAAAAGTACAATAGAGAAGTAAAAAGATTTTTTTGTTATAAGATTATTAAAGGAAGAATTACAAATAAGTTAGTTCATTTTATAGGGAACAATTTAAGTTTTTTAATTCCTTCAAAAATTAAATATGACAATGATTTCCCGAACTTTTTAAAAAGTTTATTTGCAAGTATCTTCAAAAAATGATATTTTATAACTTGTTACTATGATATTCCAAAAAAAGAAAAATTTAGATGAAGCTAAAAATGTTCTTGAAGTTTTAGACTATGTTAAGAAGTTAGAACAAAAAATAGCTTTACTTGAGAATAGAATTAAAGTAGAGGAGAGAAAATCTTTGAAAAATTTTAGTAAGTTTTCTATTCTAAGATTTAATTCTTTCAGCGACATGGGAGGTGACCAAAGTTTTACTTTAGCGATGCTTGATAAAAAGAATAATGGCTTTATTCTGACCTCTCTTTTTAGGAATGACACTTCAAGAGTGTTTACAAAACCCATTATTAATGGTATTTCTGAATATCAGCTCCTAAAAGAGGAAGAGACAATTTTAAAGAAACTAATCAATGATCAAAAAACAAAATGAAAACAAAATAGAAGTAGCAAAAAGACCTCCAGTAGTTGTTGTTTTGGGGCATATTGATCATGGAAAAACTTCTCTTTTGATGGCTATAAAAGATTTTAGAGTTTTGAATAAAGAGTCAGGAGGAATTACTCAACACGTCGGAGCTTATCAGATAGAATATAATAATCAAAAAATTACTTTTATAGATACACCAGGACATGAATCTTTTTCAGCAATAAGATCAAGAGGAGCTAAAGCTGCTGATATAGGAATTCTTGTTATTGATGCTTGCGAGGGAATTAAAAAACAAACCAAAGAAGCAATAAAACACATTAAAGAATCGGGAATAATACCGATTGTTGCTTTAAATAAGATAGATAAAGAAAACGCTAATCCAGAAAAAGTAAAACAAGAACTTTTAGCGGAAGATATTTGGGTAGAATCTTTAGGAGGAAAAGTTCCTTCAGTGGAAGTTTCTGCAAAAACAAAACAAGGCATAGACAGTTTACTTGAGATTATTTTACTTATTGCCGAGATTGAAAATATAGAAGCGGTTTCAAATGGAAAAGGAGAGGCAGTTGTTATTGAATCAAGATTAGACGCAAAAAAAGGACCTACGGCAACAGCGATTATTACAGAAGGATTATTTGAAAGAGGGGATTTTATTGGAACAAGTTCTGTTACTGGTAAGATAAAAACATTTGAAGATTTCAACGGTAAAAATATTGCAAAAGCTTGTCCGGGGGATCCAGTGTCTATTAGTGGATTCAGCGAAGTTCCTTCAGTGGGGGAAATTATTAAAGTTTATTCTTCATTTGATGAATCAAATAAGAATATAAAACCTAAAGAAATTTTAATTAAAAATCCAATCATTAAAGAAGGCGATAAAGTCCTTAATTTGGTGATTAAGACAGACGTAATTGGTTCTCTTGAAGGTATTTTAGAAATTTTAAAAACTATTCCTCAAGATAAAGTAAAAATTAATATTCTTAAGGCAGAAGTCGGAGATGTAAATGAAAAAGATGTTAAATTGGCTAAAACTTCAAATGCTCCCTTAGTTGCTTTTAGAGTAAAGATAGATAAAATTGCAGAAAGCATTATACAAAATACAAAAATAGATTTATATAATTTTGATATTATTTATGATCTTGCTAAATCAATTAGGGAATTGATGGATATTATCCTTGTTGCAGAAAAAGAAAGAATAGACGTTGGAGAGGTTGATGTTTTAGCTATTTTTAGGACAGAAAAAGAAAAACAGATTGTAGGAGGAAAAGTAATTTCTGGGCAAGTAGAAAAAGGACTTAAAGTAGAAATTTTTAGAGATAATGAAAAATTAGGAGAAGGAAAAGTTATTGGACTTGAGAATGCTAAGAAAAAAGTGGACATTGTTCACAAGGACAGCGAGGCAGGAATTCTTTATCAAGGAAAGATAAGAGTTGAAGAGGGAGATGTTTTAAGATTTTATAAAGAAGAGTTCGTAAAGTATAGAATATAAATGTACAAAAAAGAAAAACTTAACAATATAATACAGAAAGAGCTTGCAAAGATTTTTTTAAAAGAACTTGATTTATCTCCTGATATTGTGGTAACTATAACTAGGGTAGAGGTTTCTTTAAATGGGTTTTCAGCTAAGGTTTTCGTTTCCGTTCTTCCTGATGAAAAAGAAGAATTTATTGCAAAAGTTTTGAATAGTAATATCTATAACTTTCAGCAACAATTAAACAAAAAACTTAAGATTAGACCTGTTCCTAGAATTGAATTTACCAAAGAAAAAAGAACTGCAGAAGCTGCAAAAATAGAAGAGATTTTAAAAAAGATAAGAGATCTAGAAAAAAAATAATAATTGTGCTACTATGCTTGTACTTAAGGCGTGGTAGCCAAGTGGTAAGGCAGAGGTCTGCAAAACCTTTATCAGCAGTTCGATTCTGCTCCACGCCTCAATATTCATGCCGCGGTGCTGGAATTGGTAGACAGGACGGACTTAAAATCCGTTGTTAGCAATGACGTGTGGGTTCAAGTCCCACCCGCGGCACAGATTAAACACCTTAAAGGGTGTTTTTTACTAAAATTAAAAAAGATGATATATTAAAGATAATGAAGAAAAATAAATCTTTTACTTTAATAGAAATTTTAGTAGCTATTATTATAATAGGACTTTTGGCTGGAGTAATTATGATTGCGGCATCAGCTTCAATTAATGAAGCTAAAGATGCTACAAGAAGAGAAGATTTAGGAGGTGTTTCTAGAGGGCTTATGGTTTATGAAACTAGTAATGGTTCTTACCCTGCTTTGACTTGTAAGATTGAAGGCTCTCAATGTTTAGCTAGTTTTGTTCCTAAATATTTTTCAATACTTCCTTCAGATCCAGTTTCAGGAAGTTATGCTTATTCTTCAACTGGTTCAGAATTTATGCTTTTAGCGAAAGGTTCAGGTGGACCAATTTCTTTTACGGATTCTAATGGTTTTGATGGGTCTATTGTTGCAAATTCTGGGTATTACAATTTTAAAAATAAGATAAATACTAGTTCTACTTCTATTGCTGTGAATGATTCCGCAAATGGTGCTTTATGGGGCTATGTTAATAATTTTACTGTTGG
Source organism: Minisyncoccota bacterium (assembly GCA_028708155.1). Lineage (GTDB taxonomy): Bacteria > Patescibacteriota > Minisyncoccia > Minisyncoccales > Minisyncoccaceae > JAAZMU01. The sequence goes on from JAQVZN010000031.1 coordinate 4,005, forward strand.
TTGGACTTCAAGAATAGATATAACTTCTACTACGAAAAGTTATGGGTTTGAGGCAGGCGATTATGATATTTATATTAGAATAAGAACAGACGGTTTAGGTTCTAGACCCAATTATGTTAGCTTTGGAGTTTATAACTCAACAGCTTTAAATTACAATATGCCAACAAAAAGTATTACAGGACTTAGTACTTCTTATAGTGTAAAATACGCAGGAAGAATTACAGTTTCGGAAGCTAATTTAAGTGAAAATGTTTATGCTTATTTTTCTAGTTCAGGGGTAACCACAAATTATTATTTAGATTACGTAGAGTTTAGAAAAGTATAATATTTATGAAAAAAAATTTTGATAAAAAAGAGTCTATTTTCGTTTTAGTTATTATTTCTGTTTTTTCTTTAATTGTTTTAAGTTTTTCTGTTAATATTATTAGCAAAACAAAAGATTTAATTCTTCAAGCTAATTTATCGGCAATCAATACTTTAATTTTAGAAAATTATCTTCAAAAAAATCATTTTCCCAAAGAAAATAATTGCAATATAAAAAATGATTGCTTTGTTTTAAAAAAAGAAATACTAACTCTTTATTCAGAGGATGATATTTACTACAACTCAGATGGAGAAAATTATGTTTTATATACTCAAAGTTTTACTGATGGAAAGATATTTTTTGTTACAGGTTCTGACTTAACAATCGATAGAGTTTTTATAATTCCAGAATTATAAATTTATAAATTCAACGTTTCTTCCTTCATGATCATTCATTTGAATCCAAACTTTTTGTACTTCTATATCGTCAAAAGAATTTTTAATAATTTCTTCAGCAATTCCCATGTCTTCTAATTGTTTTGCAAATTCTTCTTCTTCGTCAATAAAATTATAACTTCCATAAGCTCCGCAATCACTGTGATGCATTAGAATAACTTTTCTTGCGTTATGAAGAAGATAAGAAACATTAATTTGATTTAAGATAAAGTTTTGTATTTCTTTATTATCTTCAGAAAGAGCCTTGCTTGCTCCAGCGATAGAAATAATATCTGTATCATTTGTTAGATTATTTTGATCTACCCATTCTCTTATTTTATTTATTAAACGAAAATCCATACAATGAATAATAACGGTTGAACAATTGTGCATATTTATTTTTTAATTATTAATATAAATAAATTATAATCTTAAAACAAAAAGAACGTCAATGACGTTCTTCTTATTTTATTCAACAACTTCGATGTAAGCTTTTTTAACTCCGAAGTTTTTTGCCTCTTCTGTTGTAGGGAACCAAATATCTAAATGGTAATCTCCTTTTCTATAGTGCATTCTGTCTTCTACAACAAATATTTTATCACCATATATTTCAGGAATTTTAATTTTAGTACCAAATGGCAAAAGATTGTTTGCTACGATTCCGTCTTCAACATGTTTTTGAGAAGCGGTGATAAATGGAGTTGAATCTGTTTGATCTTCTGTTGAAGAGTATGCAGTTATAATCATATAGTAAGTTTCTTTTGGTTCAATATCCTTGTAATCAACTCCAAAACTTTCTATAACTGTGTCTCTTTGTGTTAAAATAGGTTTTTCTATCTCTTCTATTTTTTCTTGACCTTTAATTTCTTTTCCTAACGGAAGAAAAATAAAAGATAAGAATAGAAGGAAGAAAAAGATATTAATAATTTTTTTCGTGTCCGACATATATAAATAATTTTTTTCAAAAATAAAAGCCCTTCGAAAGGACAATCATATTATTACAAAAAATAAGAATTTTGTCAATACTTTTTATTGAAAAATAGGATAGAAAATGTTATTCTATCTTTAATGAATAATAAATCTTTTTCGTTAATTGAATTACTTGTTGTTATCATTATTGTCGGAGTTTTAGCTGGCGTGATTATTATTTCTACTTCTTCGGCTATAGGAAAAACTAAGCTTGCTAAAGCTCAGGCTTTTTATTCTAATTCAAGTAAGGAACTAGTTACAAAAATTATAGCAGAATGGTCTTTTGATGAAGATGTTTCTCCTTATACAACGGCTAAAGATACCGTTTCAGGGAATAACGGAGCAGTTTCTGGAGCTATATATAAAGATTCTAGTTCTAAAGAATGTCTTTCAGGCGGTTGTTTTTCATTTAATGATAATGCTTACATTGATTGCGGAGGAACAAATAAGCTTGACATACAAGATGATCTTTCTATATTTGTTTGGGTTAAAGTTTCTTCTGATATTGGAACGGTAAGAATAGGAAACATTATTGGAAACTATCAACATACACCAAATTTTAATTTTGAAGCACTTTCTTATGGGAAAACAAGAGTTTATTGGAATAATGGAGAAAGAGATATTTCTTCTACTGATTTTGATATGAGAGATGA
>JAQVZN010000032.1 GCA_028708155.1 Minisyncoccota bacterium
CTAGACCCTTCTTTTTCTAAAATATCTTTTGTCTCAAAATATTCTTCATCTCTAAAATCTTTAGAGGCTATCACCATTGCAATTTTCATATTTTTATTATATCAAAAAAACCTGTAAAAATACAGGTTTCTTTTTTTATTTCTTAGTAAATCCTTCGAAAGCTCTTAATATTTCAAGTGGCGTTGCAAAAATGATTGTATTAGATTCATCTGAAGAAACATCATTAATTGTCTGAAGTGTTCTTAAGTGTAATGCTCCTTGTGAATTAGACAAAATATCAGCAGCTTTAGCCATATTTTCCGCGGCGATTACTTCTCCTTCTGATTTAATAACAATCGCTCTTTTTTCTCTTTCAGCCTCAGCTTGTTTTCCAATAGTTCTTTTCATTTCTTCTGGAAGAACTACGTCTTTTAGTTCAACGTTAGAAACCTTTATTCCCCAAGGATCACTTTGTTCATCAATTACCCTTCTAATGCCTTCTGAAACTTTATCTCTTTGAGACAAAAGATCATCTAAATCTACTTGTCCAATAGCATTTCTCATTGTTGTCTGAGCAAGTTGTGACATTGCATAATAATAATTCTCTACTGCTAAAATAGCCTTCTCTGCAGAAGATATTTTATAGTAAACAACAGCGTTTACTCCGACTGAAATATTATCTTTAGTAATCGCTTCTTGATTAGGAACATCTACCGCTTTTACTCTCATATCAACTTTTGAAAATCCTTGAATTATTGGCCAAACTATTCTCCAGCCAGGATTTAAAGTCCCTGTATATTTACCAAAGGTAAAAATAATTCCTTCTTCGTATTGATTGATTTGTCTTATTGAAGACAAAACAATAAAAATAAACACTATCGCTAAAAAAACTAAAATTGATGGATCAAACATATTTTTATATTTAATTAATTATTCTTTTGGTTTCATTATAGGGAATAAAATGACTTCCCTTAATGTACTTGAATTTGTTAAAAGCATAGTTAGCCTATCTAACCCCATTCCAAATCCTGCTGCTGGTGGCATTCCATACTCTAAAGCCTCAATAAACTCTTCATCTGATCTTTGAGCTTCCTCAAAACCCTCTTTAAATAACTTTTCTTGACTCTTTAAAACTCTTTCTTGTTCTATTGAATCATTTTGTTCTGAAAAAGCGTTCACAACCTCAACTCCAGAAATTAAAAGTTGAAAGTTGGCTAATTTATCAACTCCTTTCAATCCTTTTGCAAGTGGTTGAAATCCTTTTGGATAATGAGTCACGAAAGTAGGTTTTATGATATTAGGCCTACAATATTTCTTATAAATCTCATCGGCAATGTTAGCCTTATCTGCCCCCTTAGGAACATCTACCTTAAGTTCTTTAGCTTTTTTGAGTAAACCTTCTTCGTTTATCTCTTCATATTTTATACCTGTATATTTTTCAAGTAAAGCAAAGAATTCTATTCTCTCCCAAGGACCTTCAAAATCAACTTCTTCTTCCCCTATCTTTATTTTTGTTGTTTTAAAAACATCATTTAAAATTCTTTGGAAAAGTTTTTCTGTTAGTTTCATTAATTCGATATAATCACTATAAGCATGATAAAATTCAAGCATTGTAAAATCAGGATTATGAGATTTATCTACTCCTTCATTTCTAAAACATTTTCCTATCTCAAAAACTTTTTCATATCCTCCTACTAAAAGTCTTTTTAAATAAAGTTCTGGAGAAATTCTTAAGAAAACATCTAAATCATAAGCATTTAAATGAGTTTTAAATGGTTTTGCTCTAGCTCCTCCATATTGAGTTTGAAGTGTTGGAGTTTCTACTTCCATAAAACCATTTTCTTGTAAAAAATTCCTAATGCTTGAAATAATTTGTGATCTTTTTATAAAATTCTGTTTTATTTCTTCTGAAAAGATTAAATCTAAATACCTCTTTCTGTATCTTTCTTCAACATCCTTAAGTCCGTGCCATTTTTCTGGCAAAGGCCTAATACTTTTTGAAAGCATCTCAAAATCAGAAACTTCAATAGTTTTTTCTCCTCTTTTTGTGATAAATAAAATTCCTTTAAGTTCAATAAAATCTCCTACGTCAAAAATTTCTTTAAAATAATCATAGGCCTTTTCTCCCATTTTGTCTTTCATAAAAACAGCTTGGAAGCTTCCTTCCCCATCTTCAAAGTCAATAAAAGTTAGTCCGCCGTGTCCTCTTAAAGTTCTTATTCTTCCAACAAGACAAACTTGTTTAGCTTCACTAGATAAATTTTCAAAATCAGCGATAGCCTCTTTTATAGTATGAGTTCTTTTTGTTTTTATAGGATAAGCTTCTTTCCCTGAGCTTTCAATACTTTTTATCTTGTCCTTTCTATTATTTGTGATTTCATTTAATATTGCCATGTTTTTATACTATCTCAAAATTACTAAAAATTCAATCCTTAAAAAAAGACCCTTAGGAAGGGTCTTTTCTAATTATTTTATTTCGGTTATCAGATATTCTATATCTCCACTTGGTGTTTTAACACTTACTTTAGATCCTTTTGTTTTTTTCAAAAGGGCTTTTCCTAAAGGAGATTTAAATGATATTCTTTTTTCTATTGGATTAGACTCTTCTTCCCCCACGATTGCAAAACTATCTTCTTTATTGTTCCATTTTACCGTTACTGTTGAACCGATATCTACAAACTTACCATTACCTCCTTCTTTAATAACAACCGCATTATTAATAGTATTTTCCAAATTAGCTATTTTCCCTTCAAGAAGTGCTTGAGCCTCTTTAGCCTCATCGTAAGCAGCATTTTCTGATAAATCACCAAAAGAGATAGCTTCTTCTAATTGCTTAGCTACCTTAATTCTTTCTTCTTTTTTAAGTCTATCTAGCTCTACTTTTAGCTTTTCAAGACCATCTTTTGTTAAATATTTTTCTGGCATGTTTTTAAATTTTAATAGTTTTTTAAACTTATCAGTTATTATAGTCTTTGTCAATATTTTTTTCGTAATAATAATTTATAATTTCTCGGACTACTTTTTGCGTGATTCCCCCAAAAGAAGAAACGTTTTCAGTAAGAACAATCATTGCCATATCTGGGTCTTCATAAGGTCCAAAAACAACCATCCAATTGTGATAAGTTCCAGAACCAGTTTCGGCAGTACCCGATTTTGCAGCAAGAGCAATTGGTAAAGAATTAAATGATGGAGCAGAACCACTTGAAGAAGTTACTGTTTGCCTCATCCCCTCTTTTATAACTTCTAAGTTTTTAGAAGAAATAAAATTTTCTAAAACAATTTCGGGCTCATAAGTTTCAATAATGTTTTTATTATCATCTACTACTCCTTTCACTATTTGAGGTTTAATTATCTTACCACCATTAGCAATAGCAGAAACCGCCGTTAAAACCTGAAGAGGAGTAGCTTTAATATATCCTTGCCCAATTGAAATATTATAAGTATCCCCTGGGTACCAAGTCGTTCCAATAACTTCCTCTTTCCAAGAAGAACTTCCTACAAATCCTGCGTTTTCTGAAGGAAGGTCTATACCTGTTTTCTTACCAAAACCATATTTATATAAATATTCATCTATCTTATTTATTCCTAATCCTTTTACGTTTTTATAACCTCCTCCTAAGATATAAAAATAAACGTCACAGGATTCAGCAATAGCCTTTCTCATATCTGTCAATCCATGACTAGTCCAGTCGCTCTTAAACGTTCCGTCACTGAGCTCTATTCCTCCTTCACAATTAATTTTAGTATTAGGATCAATGATATCTTCTTCTAAAAAAGCTGAAGCAAGCATGGGCTTTATTGTTGAACCTATTGGATAGCCTCCACTTATAGCTCTATTAAAAAAAGAGACATGATCATTATTTAAGAAATCTGCATATTCTTCACTTGTAAAATTAGAAGAAAAGAAATTATTATCGTAAGAAGGATAACTAACTAAAGTAGATATCTCTCCTGTGTTAGGATTCATGATAATAATAGCTCCTCCATCTCCACCAGCTTCAGAAACAGCCTCTTTAAGAACTTGAGCGCTTTTCTTTTGAAGATCTTTATCAATATTTAAAATTAAACTTTTCCCAGATTCTGGATCTTTTACAAGTTCTTCGCTTAAAATATTGTTAAGAGCATCCCTTTCATATTTTGTAACTCCTGGATTTTCTTTTAAAATTTCTTCATATTGCTTTTCTATTCCGTCTTCCCCAACCTCCTCATCTTTAGAAACATAACCTATTATATGGGAAAAGAACTCTCCGTCTTCATATTCCCTAACGCTTTTCTTTTCAAGTTCAAACCCAGTTAAATTACTAATTTTTGTTTTTAAAACAATCACTTGTTCATTGCTAAGGTTTTTAGCAATATACATTTTCTCTTCTTCGTTTTGAGATATTTCTTCTTTTAATATTTTATAATCTAAATTTAAGATTTCAGAAACTTGCATAATGCTCTTTTCTGTTGGTTCCTCTTTTAAAACAAGATTGAAAATTAACTTATTTTCTACTAGCTCGTTAAAATTACGATCATAAATTATTCCTCGCTGAGTATTTATTTCTTTATAAATATATCTATTTTTCTCTGCTCTTACGAAAAAATTATTAGGATTTATAACCTGATAAAAAAAACAAATACAAAGGACTAATACAATACATAAGAAAAAAGCAATAAAAAGTCCCACAAAAGCTCTTTCTCCAATCGTGGTTTCTCTTCTTTGAGAAGCCAAGACCGAATTTTTGTATTTCTTTTGAATAATACTATCTATAGAAATATCTTCTATCTCAATAGAATGTCCTTTTTTAAATTTTTGGAAGCCATGAAACATATGGAATTTTTAAAAATTTCGCTAAAATTATTTTTATAAAAAGAGATAAAGTCACTAAACTAAATGTAAAGACTCCAAATTGATAAGTAAAACTATTAAAATCAATAAAAAATCCGACTAAAAAAGCACTTATTATTCCTAAATTACTTTCCGGATCTTCAATTAAATTAATAACAAGAACTAATAAAAGAATAAAATTAAAATTTGTAATAAGGCTAGTTTGCACTAAAAACATTAGAAACCAAAATATTACTAAAAAAATTAGTTTAAAAAATTTATTTATCATTTTTAATAATTAAAACTTTGTCTAAATCCGCTAAATTAAAAAATGGTTTAACCTCCCCTGTTTTATAAACTTCTGAGGCTAGGTTAACAATACTTTTAATCTTTCCAACAAGAAGCCCTTCTTCATAATGTCCACCTAAAGCAGAAGTTACGCAGATATCCCCTTCTTTTACTAATGATTTTTTCTCTAAATTATCCAAAAGAATTTTTTGATTATCGCTACCACTAATAATAGCGTAGTCCCCCTCAGAAATAATTTTAACATCAATCACGCTTTTTTTGCTACTAATCAAAAGCACTTCTGAATAATCAGGATAAGTTTTAACTACTTTTCCAACTAAAGCTTTTTCGCTTGTAAGTACCACCATATTTTCTTTAATTCCATCTTTAGTTCCTTTATTTACCGTAATCACATCTTCAAGAACATTTTTTTGAGTTATGGAAGCTATCTCAAAAATATAGTCATCATCAAGAGAAATTCCCACGATCTCTCTTAAAAGCTTGTTCTCTTCTTTTAAACTATCAAGTTCTGCTAATTTAATATCATAACTAGCCTCTTTAAAACTACAACTCTTTTCATTATTTAAGCTAATAGTCCAAAGAAAATTTTTAACCCCAAAAAATGTATTCTGTGTCCAATTTTTTATACCGTCCTTAAAAAAAGAAAAAACAAAAATAATTGCAACTGTTGCAAGCAATAAAAAAATTATTCTTTTGATGTTAAAAGTTTTCATAAATACAAAGTTATTATAATGTTAAACAACAACAATTGCAAGTACAAAAAAAGAGCTTTCGCTCTTCTTTTTCTTATTGACTTAAAAATGGGGACGACCTACTTTCGCGTGAACTATCATCGGCCCTGCAAGGTTTCACTTCTGAGTTCGGAATGGTATCAGGTGGGGCACTTGCGGTATTATCCCCATATTCAAATCAATAAGGATTAAATTTTAATATACTTGTTTTCTGAGGCTAATAATTGCTAGCCAATTAATTTATTTCAAATCTCAATTAGTAGTGCTCGGCTTAATCCCTCACGGAACTTACACCTGCACCCTATCAAGGTCATAGTCTTTAACCTGAGTATGAGTCTTAATCTTGAAGT